>CAZKGE010000001.1:0-41215 GCA_964552065.1 uncultured Oscillospiraceae bacterium
GGAAAGCTGCGGTCGCGCGCGCACAGCGTGCACATCGACAACCGCATGCGCATCAGCGTGACGGGCGTTTTGGACGTGCAGAGCTTCAACGAGCAGGACGCGATGCTCATCACCGAGGCGGGGCCGCTCAACATCGTGGGCAACGGTCTGCATTTAACGAAACTGAACCTCGAAGACGGCCAGATCAGCATCGAGGGCGAGCTGCTCGCGATGGATTACGAGCCGGAGGAGGCCGAGAAGCGCGGCCTGTTCGGGAAGATGTTCCGGTAGGCGGACGTGGACACCACGCTTCTGCAGGGCTACGAACTGATGACCTTCCTCTACGGCGGCATCGTGCTCGGCGCGGCCTACGAACTGCTCGCTTTTTTGCGGCGCTGCTTGATGAACCGCCATTTTCAGCACGCCTGCGACTTCCTATTTGTGGTCGCGTTCGGGAGCGTGCTTGCGGCCACGTTCTACATCGCAAACGGCGGCGAGTTTCGCGTGTTCGGCGCGCTCGGTATGCTCGCCGGCTTTTTTGCCGTCCACATCACGCTTGGGCATGCGCTGCGGCACCTCAAATCGTGACGGCTTTTCATTTTTTGCGGTTTGTGCTATACTACCGCCATGGCAACAAAGTCGTTTCTGCAAAAACGCGCGTTCCGGCTGCGGCCGCGCTACATCCTGCTGGCGTTCCTCTTGACGTTCTTCATCCTCGGCGGCGTCTATCTCTCGCAGCAGACCACGCTCACGTCCATCGCCGAGCAGAAGGCGGAACTGCAGCTTAAGCTTGACGCGGTCAAGGTCGAGCAGGAGCGCCTCGAGCGCATGCTCGAATACATGAAGACCGACGAATACCTGATGCAGTACGCGCGCGAAAAGCTCGGATACGTATTCCCCGACGACATCAAATTCTACGCCCCGGAAGGCGAGAGCAACTGAACGAACAAAATAAACGGAGCGGGACGAGAACGTCCCGCTCCGTTTTGATGCTCCGCCACTTCTAATCCATCTCCGAGAAGTTCATATCCGTCTTGTTGCCGATGACAATCGCAAGTTCGAGGTATTTTCCATCCCGATACACGCGCACGGTGACGACGTCTCCGATATTGGCCGCAGTCACGATGTCGATCAACTGATAATGATCGGCAAGCGCCTGCCCGTTCGCCTCGACGATCACGTCGCCCGCAGCGAGGCCCGCTCGCTGCGCGGGGCCTCCCTTGACGACGTTCTCGACCAGCGCGCCCACCGGAATGCCGTCCTGCTCGGACATGACCTTCGTCACGGTCGTCACCATGATGCCGATGCCCGGACGTTTGACGCTGCCCTCGGTCACGAGCGTCTCCATGATCTTAAGCACATGGTTGATCGGCAACGCAAAGCCAATGCCCTCGGCGGCGACCGGGTTGCCGAACGAGTCGTAGCCCGCGGTGAACGACTTGGCGCTGTTGATGCCGATCACCTCGCCCTTCATGTTCAAAAGCGGACCGCCGCTGTTGCCGTAGTTAATCGCGGCGTCGATCTGCAGATATGTGTTTGTATAGTTGTCGATCGTGATCTCGCGCTCCCTGGCGCTGATGATGCCGAACGTCAACGTGTTGACGAGACGGTCGGAATCGAGCGGGTTGCCGATGGCGAGCACGTACTCGCCCACGCGCACGTCGTCCGAATCGCCGCACTTGAGCGGCTTTAGGTCCCGCGCGTCGACGCGCAGCACGGCCACGTCCGTCTCCGTGTCGGACCCTACGATCTCGGCGTCGATCTCCTTGCCGTCGGCAAGCTTGACGGTCACAACCTGGGCGCCCTCAACCACGTGCGCGTTCGTGAGCACGTAGCCCTCGCTCGAGACGAGGAAGCCCGTGCCCGTGCCGTAGACGGTGAGCATCTCCTTGTCGCCGACCGGCATCTCGACATAGTTGATCACGCCCACCACACTCGGGGACACCGCGTCAAATATGTCGGGAATCGGGTTGCCGCCCGTGCCGGGGATGATGGGCGCGATGCCGTCGAGCTGCGGCATTTCGCGCTGGACAGCCGGCGTCGCGGGCGCGGTCGGCGCGGGCGCGGCCGGTTCGCCGGATTGATCGGGCGTCGGGGACACGGCGGCCGTCGGCGCGGGGGTCGGTGTCGCGGCCGCCTGCGCCGCGCTGTACCGGCTCTTTTCGTAGACGAGCAGCGCAATCATGCCCGCCAGCAGCAGGATGAGCAGCGTGACCACGATCGCGAAAAACGCGCCGCCGCGCTTCGGCGGTCTTTCCTCAAAGTTCTGGAACGCCGGGCCGGAACCGTATTCGTACTTATCCAACTTTTTTTCCTCCATCCTGAATGCGTTTGGGCGCGGGCGCGCGCTTGAGCGTGAACGTGAACGTGCTCCCCTTCCCCTTTGCGCTCTTGAGCGTAATCGTCTGGCCGTGCTGGTCGATGATCCGTTTCACGATCGAAAGGCCCAGCCCCGTGCCGCTCTGCTTGGTCGGCGTGTGCGCCTTCTCCACCTTGTAGAAGCGGTCGAACACGTGCGTAACGTCCTCCTCCGGAATGCCGTAGCCGGAGTCCTGTATCGCCACATATACCTCGCGGCGCAGCGCGTACGTCGCGATGCGCAGCTTGCGCCCGTCCGGCGAATATTTAAGCGCGTTGTCGATCAGGTTCCTTAGCACCTGCGAGATCTGCGCGCTGTCCGCCTCGACGTAATACTGGTCCTGCGCGAACTTGACGTCGACCTCCGTGCGCTTCTCGTAGATGCGCGCCTCGAACGTGATCAATGTGCGGCGGATCAGCTCGTTGATGTCGAATATCTCGAGCTTGAGCGCGGTCTTGCCGGACTCGATGCGCGCAAGGTCCAGCAGGTCGTTCACCATCGTGGTCATGCGGCGCGTCTCGGACAGCACGATGTTGATGTATTTGTCGTACTCGTCCGGGCCGATCGTGCCGTCCTGCATCGCCTCGAGAAAGCCGCGCATGGACGTTAAGGGGGAGCGCAGCTCGTGCGAGACGTTCGCCACAAAGCTGCGGCGCGTCGCCTCGAGGTCCTTGAGCTGGTCGGCCATGGCGTTGAAGCTGATGGCCAACTGCGTGGCTTCCTCTGTGTTGCTGATCGGGATGCGCGCGTTGTAGTCGCCCTTGCTGTAGCGCTGCACGACCTCGTTGATCTCCAAGAACGGCTTGGTCAAAAGGGTCGTGGAAAAATACACGACGATGATCGCGATCAGCGACGCGACCAGCGCAATAAGCACGGTCTCGATGTACACCGTGTACGCGGCGGTGTTGACGTCCGTCACGTCGGTGTGGAACAGGATCACGGTCTCGGACCCGTCCTGCTCGTAAAGCGAGCGCGACGCCGTGAGCACCGGAAAGTCCACGTGCGACTCGTACCGGTTGATCTGCTCCTCGCCCGCCTCGCTCGTCGAGAGGATGAGCGTTCGCAGGTCCGCGTCGGAGTAGGCAAGCTTGGCCAGCGGCTCCCATTTTAAGTCGTCGTAATAGGATTCGTCCGAGCCGTTTGTGCGGATGATCTGGATCAGCCCGCCCGTGTAGCGAGCGATCACCTTCAGCTCCGTCTCGACGCCGGACGTATGGAACGCGGTCGTCGCCTTTGCGTACAGGTCCGCGACGGCCTCCGCCTCGCGATGGACCGTCAGCTTCCGCTGCCGCATCGCCTGTCCCTGCAATAAAGCAGCAACCGTTATGCCGGTCAATAGAAGCATTGCGAGCATAACGGTCATAAAGGCTGTCAGCATACGGGAGAACAGAGTTCTCAGGAGGTCCTTGCGCATGCGTCACTCACTGCTGTTCAAATTTATAGCCCACGCCCCAGACGGTCTTCAGCTGCCACACGTGGTCCTCACCGAGCTTCTCGCGGATGCGCTTGACGTGCACGTCCACGGTGCGCGAGTCCCCGAAGAAATCGAAGCCCCAAACCTGCTCCAGCAGCTGTTCCCGCGTGAATACTTTGCCCGAATGTGCGGCAAGAAAATACAGAAGCTCGATCTCTTTAGGCGGCATCTCGAGCTGGCGGCCGTCGAGCACGACCGCGTAGTTTTCGAGCGAAACGGTTAGCCCCGGCAGAACGATCGTCTTCTCCGGCTCCGACGGAGCGCTCCTGCGCAGCACCGCCTTGATGCGCGCGATCAGCTCCTTTGCGTCGAACGGCTTTGAGATATAATCGTCCGCGCCGAGCTCGAGCCCCTGCACGCGGTCGCCCGTGTCCCCTTTGGCCGTCAGCATGATGACCGGCGTGTCGCTCTCCATGCGGATGTCGTGCAGCACCGCCCAGCCGTCCTTGCCGGGCAGCATCACGTCCAGCACGACGAGCGACGGACGCGTCTCGTGGAACACCGGCAGCGCGGACAGCCCGTCCGCGCAGGTGACGACCGTAAACCCCGCCTTTTTCAGGTACAGCTCAATGATCGCCAGTATGTTTCTGTCATCGTCAATGACGAGAATGGTGTTATTGTCCATCGATCCACCTCGAATCCATCGATCTGAAGCAAAGAAACGATCCCTGCATTTGGCGATAGTATACCATACGTTTCACCGGATGCGCAACGCGTACGCCGCGTCAAAATCGAACGACGGCGATTTGCCTGCGCCGGCCGGCCGTTATTTCAGCGTCACGACCGTAACGCCCGCGTCGCCCTCGCCGTACGCGCCCATGCGGAAGGACTTGACGCGCGGGTTTTGCCGCAGGTAGTTCTGCACGCCGGCGCGCAGCGCGCCCGTGCCCTTGCCGTGTATGACCGCAAACTCCTTGATGCCGGTCAATTCGGAATCGTCGATGTAGCGGTCGATCTCGATGGCCGCTTCTTCGACAAGCCGTCCGCGCAGGTCCAGCTCGAGCCTCGATCCGCGGTCAGCGGTCAGCACAGCCTTGCCGGAGGAGACGGGCTTTTCCTTCCGTTGCTCAATAAGGCGCAGATCGGAGAGATTGACCGTCATCTTGATCACGCCGACCTGCACGGCGACCTCGCCGCGCTCGTTCGGGTTTTTCAGCACGGATCCCTCCTGGTCGAGGCTGAGGATGCGCACGCGCTGGCCGGGCAGCACCGTGCCCGGCGCGCCGCCGTCGCCGCCCTCGGCGCTCGTCAGCCGCTCGGAAAGCTGCTCCTCGCTGCTCCTCGCCGCGTCGCGCGCGCCCTGTACCGCGCGCTCGAGCGCCTTCGGGTCGATGTCCTTGACGGCGCGCAGCTCGCGGATTAAGCGCTCCATCTCCGCGCGCGTTTCGAGCACCATCCTTCTGGCGTCGTCGCGCGCTTTCTGGCGCAGCGCCGTCTTCTCACTCTCGAGCTTCTCCTGCTCCTTTTTCAGTGCGGAGCGGATCCGCTCCGCCTCGTAACCGGCCTCGCGCGCCTGGTCGCGCTCGCGCTCCGCTTCCCTGCGCGCCTGCTCCGCGCCGGAGAGCACGTCCTCGAACGCGACGTCCTTCTTTTCCAAAAACTCCCCCGCGCGCGCGACGACGCCCTCCGAAAGGCCGAGCCGCTTTGCGATCTCGAACGCGTTCGACTTGCCGGGGATGCCGACGAACAGCCGGTAGGTCGGGCTGAGCTTGTCGACGTCGAACTCCATCGACGCGTTCTGCATGCCGGGGTGCATCAGCGCAAACGCCTTGATCTCGCTGTAATGCGTGGTCGCCAATGTGCGCGCGCCCGCTTCGTAGAGCGACTCCAGTATCGCCTGCGCGAGCGCCGCGCCCTCGACCGGGTCCGTGCCCGCGCCGAGCTCGTCGAGCAGCACGAGCGAGCGGTCGTTCGCGTGCTGCAGAATGCCGACGATGTTGTTCATGTGCGATGAAAACGTGGACAGCGACTGCTCGATCGACTGCTCATCGCCGATGTCCGCAAACACCTCGTCGAACACCGAGAGCGTCGTGCCGTACTCGGCGGGCACGAACAGGCCGGACATCGCCATGAGCGTAAACAGCCCGACGGTCTTGAGCGTCACTGTCTTGCCGCCGGTGTTCGGGCCGGTCACGATCAGCGTGCGGAACGCGCCGCCGAGCCAGATGTCGATCGGCACGACCGTGTCCGGGTTGAGCAGCGGGTGCCGCCCTTTCTTGATCTCAAGGTAGCCGTCCTGGCCGAGCTTTGGCCGCTCGGCGCGCTGCTCGCGCGCGAGCATCGCCTTGGCAAAGATTACATCGAGCGTGCCGAGCACAGTCAAGCTCGTGTACAGCTCGTCCGCGTACGGTTCCACCATCGCGGTCAGCGTCGCCAGGATGCGCTCGATCTCCGCCTGCTCCTCGGCCTGCAGCCGCTTAAACTCGTTGCCGAGCTCCACGACGGCGGCCGGTTCGATAAACAGCGTCGCGCCGCTGCCGCTCTGGTCGTGCACGAGCCCGCTCACCTGCGCGCGATACTCCGCGCGCACCGGCAGCGCGTAGCGGCCGTTGCGCATCGTGATGATCGGCTCCTGCAAAAACTTCTGCGTCGCGGGGCTCTTGATCATGTTGTTCAACTTTTCGCGCACGCGCTCGTTGACGACGCGCATCTGCCTGCGCACGCGCGCAAGCTCGGGCGACGCGTTGTCGGCGATCTCCTCCTCCGAGAGGATGCAGCGCGCGATCTCCTCCTCGACAGAGCGGTGCGACGAGAGTTTGTCGGCCATCAGCGCGAGCTTAATACAACCCTCCGAATCCAGTATCTGCTCGCGCGCCATCCGCGAAACGGCAAGGCAGCGCTGGATATTGAGCAGATCGCCCGCGGGCAGCGCGTAGGCCGCGTGCGCGCGCCGGAGCACGCCGCGGATATCGGGGAACGAGTTGATCGGCGTGCGGCCCTGATGCCGGTACACGCCGTACGCCTCGTCGGTCTGCTCGAGCAGCGTCTCCGCGTCCGCAAAAGCGTGCGCCGGCCGGAGCGCGGCGGCATACTCACGGCCGATATCGGAGGCGAGGTATTCGCCGAGCCGCTCGATGATCTTATTGTATTCCAGCGTGACAAGCGCCTTATCGTTCATAAAAGGTTCTCCGTTTTTTGGACCCGCTTTTTCGCAGGCGGTCACATGATTGTACCATGCAGGCTAAAAACGCGTCAATGAAAAGGCGCGGGCCCTTTTGCCGGGCGCCGCGCCTCCTGATGTATCGGTTCGGAAGTTATTTGCTGGTGCTGCCGCCGCCACTCATATTGTTCTGAGCGTACGCGATCATTCGCTTTACCATTTCGCCGCCGATTGAACCCGCGTCACGGGAGGTCAGATCACCGTTGTAACCCTGCTTGAGATTGACGTTCAGCGAACTGGCCACTTCGGACTTCAGGCTGTTCAGCTTCGTCTTGCTTTCGGGAACCAGAGCTCCATTGCGTGCCATGTGTTTTCTCCTTTCATAAATTTATTTGAACCCGTTCAGGTTTCACTGCATGTTCTGTTCGGAGTACGCAATCATGCGCTTCACCATTTCGCCGCCGATCGAGCCCGCGTCGCGGGAGGTCAAATCACCGTTGTAACCCTGCTTCAGGTTTACGTTCAGCGAATTGGCAACCTCAGATTTCATGCCGTTCATCTTCTCCTTCGCTTGAGGAACAAGACTGCCGTTTCTGGCCATTCAATTCACCTCCTTCACTGGATGTACTGTTAATTTGCACAAAACCGTTTAAACTATGACTGGAAATAAATGAAATCCATACAAAAAATGCCCGCGCGCAGGCATTTAGCTTCTGATAGCGATTAGTATGGCAAAAATACGTTTAATTCATTGAAATTTGACCGAACCCCGAACGGTATATTTGCTGCGCGCGCCAAAGGAGAGCCGCGCAGCGCCCGTCGTTTTTCGAAAGGACGGCCGAGGCCGCGCGCTTGGCTTGCTGCAAGAGCGCCGCGTCAGACATGCCGAACACCAGCGCGGAAGCGCCCATGCCGCTCTGCAGCGTGCCGAGAAGCTCGCCGTAGCCGCGCATAGCGAAGTCCTTTTCGGCGATCAAAAACCCGTCCGACGTTTCGATCATCGTTTTAATGCGGGCAAGCGCCGCCTCGGCGGGTTGCTCGCAGAGCAAAAAACAATAGCTCTTCTGTTCGCCTCGGCCCACGCGGCCGCGCAGCTGGTGCAGCTGCGCAAGGCCGAAACGGTCCGCGCTCTCGATCACCATCACGGACGCCTGCGGCACGTGCACGCCGACCTCGATCACCGTCGTCGTCACGAGAATCTTCGTTTCGCCCGCGCAGAATTTTTCGATCGCGCGCGCCTTCTCGCCTTCGCGCATGCGGCCGTACAGCAGGCCAACCGGCACATCGGGTAAAAGCGCGTTCAGCTCCTCATACAGCGCCGCAGCGGATACGCCCGGCAGCTCCTCGGACTCGTCGATGAACGGGCACACGGCGTACGCCTGTCCGCCCCGCTTGGCAAGCTCGCCCAAAAACCGGTACATGTCCGTCCGCCTGCCACGCGGCACATAGCGCGTGACGATGCCCGGCCGGCCCGGCGGCAACTCGTCGAGCACGGACACATTAAGGTCCGCAAACAGCATCAGCGCGAGCGTGCGCGGGATCGGCGTGGCCGACATCACGAGCACGTGCGGCGCGTTTCCCTTGCCGGCGACGCGCGCGCGCTGCGACACGCCGAACCGGTGCTGCTCGTCTGTCACGACGACGCCGAGCGAACAAAACTCCACTCCCGCGGAGAACAGCGCGTGCGTACCGACGACAATAAACGCGCGTCCGTCGGCGATGCGGGCAAGCGCGTCCTCGCGCGCGTTTTTCTTCATGCCGCCGGTCAGAAGGCACACGCGCCCGCCGAAAGTCGCGGCAAGCGTGCGCGCGTGCTGCGCGGCCAGTATCTCGGTCGGCGCCATCAGCGCGCCCTGCATGCCGTTTTCGACCGCGGCAAACAGCGCGAACATCGCCACCGCCGTCTTGCCGGAGCCGACGTCGCCCTGCAAAAGCCGGTTCATCGGCCTTTTTTGCGACAGGTCGCACGCAATCTCGCGCATGGCCCGCATCTGCGCGCCGGTGGGCTCAAACGGCAACAGCGCGTTATAGCGCTCGAGCAGTTCCTCGCAATTGAACGCAACGCCGTTCTGCCGCGACGTGTCGCCGCGGCTCTGCTCGACCGCGAGCAGGTAGGTGAGCGCCTGCTCGAACGCGAGCCTGCGCCGCGCCGCGCATTTCAAGTCCTCGCTTTGCGGAAAATGCGCGTTTTGGTACGCACTGGACAAAGGCATCAGGCCGTATTCGGAAAGGATCGATTCCGGCAGCGTTTCGGCGATTTTTCCGTCGAGCGCAGCCAGCGCGCCGCGCACGGAGTCGCGCATCACGCGCTGCGTTAGACGCGCGGGCAGCGAATACACGGGCAGGATGCCGGGTGCCGTCTCCGACAGCGTCGGGTTTTGCAGGGAACGAGTGCGCGAAAGGTCCGCGCGGCCGCAGATGTACAGGCGCTTGCCGACCGGAACCTGATTTTTGCGGTACGGCTGGTTGTACCATTTCAGCGTGACCTGCCCGGTTTCGTCCTCCGCTTTTGCCGTGACGATGACCAGCCCGCGCACGCGCGCGATCTTCGGCTCCGAAACGACCGCGGCTTGCACCATGCAGGGCTTGCCGTGCACAAGCTTTGCCGCCGGCACGGGCTGCGAATAGTCCAGATACCCGCGCGGCAGCACGCTGAGCAGTTCCTCCGCCGTGGTTACGCCCATGGCCAAGAACTGCTCCGCGCGCTTCTTCCCCACGCCCTTAATCGATTCAACCGGTAACTGCGCCATACTGCAAGAAAAAACGGGCGGGTCTCCCCGCCCGTATGCTCCCCCGCGTCACTCCACGGAGATGAAGTAGTAATACAGCGGCTGCCCGCCGCACGAGGCGATGAATTCGGCTTCCGGGTACTGCGCCTCGAGCTCGCCGACCAAAGCTTCCGCGTTGCCCTCGTCCATGCCCTCGCCGTAGAAGATCGTGACGGTCGCGTCCGGCGCGCCCTTCTTCTCGATCATCTTTTTGACGAGCAGCATGGAGGTTTCCTCGACGCTGCCGTTGACGACGCTGATATGGTTGTCGAGCAGGCCGATGATGTCGCCCTGCTTGATCGTCTCGCCGTCGGCCTTGGAGTCGCGGATGGCATAGGTGACCGCACCCGAGACCACGCCGGCAAACGCTTTCTCCATGTTCGCCTGGTTCTCGTCGGCCGTTCCGTCGCGGTCGAACGCCATCGCGGCCGCGATGCCCTGCGGGATCGTCTTGGTCGTCAGCACGACCGCGTTCTGCTTGACGAGCTGCGCCGCCTGCTGCGCGGCGAGTATGATGTTGCTGTTGTTCGGCAGCACGAACACGTTGCGCGCGTTGACGCGGCCGATCGCCTGCGCGATCGTGTCGATGCTCGGGTTCATGGTCTGGCCGCCGGAGATGATCGCGTCCGCGCCAAGCTCCGTAAACACCGCGTCGAGCCCCTCGCCCGCGCTGACGGCGACCATGCCGAGCTCCTTCTCGTTCTTCTTGCGCTCCTCCATGAGCTGCCGGTTCTGCTCGCGCATGTTCTCGATCTTGAGCTTATCCAGCTCGCCGAGCCGCAGCGCCATCTGCAGCACCTTGCCGGGCGCGTTGGAATGCACGTGCACCTTGATCATGTCGTCGTCCATCGCGACGACAACGGAATCGCCGAGCTTGTTGAGATGGTCGCGGAATTTGTCGACGTCCTCCTCGCGGAACGCCTCGGACGGGCGCACGACGAAGAACTCCGTGCAATAGCCGAACTCGATGTTCTCGCCGGAAAAGCTGTCGCCCTCGAAAGCGGGGGGCGCCGCGGTCTCCTGCTCGGGCAGCACGTAGTCGGCGATCTCCTCGCCGTCGAGCGAGAGCTTGAAGCCGCGGTAGATCGTGACAAGGCCCTTGCCGCCGGAGTCCACGACGCCCGCCTCACGCAAAATCGGCAGGAGGTTCGGCGTGTCGGCGAGCGCGCGCTCGCCCTCGTCAATCATCTCGTCGAACAGCCGGTATACGTTTGCGCCGCGCTCGGCAAACGCGCTCGCGCGCTCGGCGATCCGATGCGACACGGTCAGGATCGTGCCCTCCTTGGGCTTCATGACGGCCTTGTACGCCGCCTCGGAACCCATCATGAGCGCGCGGGCGAGCAGCTTTGCGTCCATGTTCGTCTCGTCCTTGCACGCGCGCGAAAAACCGCGGAATAATTGCGAAAGAATGACGCCGGAATTGCCGCGCGCGCCGCGCAAAGCGCCCATGCTGAGCGCGTCGGCGACCTGACTGACCGGCGCGTTGTCGGGCAGGGAGCGCGTTTCCTTGACGGCGCTCGCCATGGTCATGGACATGTTCGTGCCCGTGTCGCCGTCCGGCACCGGAAACACGTTCAGCGCGTCGATCGCTTGTTTGTGCTTCTCCAACAGAGCGGCGCCCGCGATAATCATATCGCGGAATTGCGCGCCGCTGATCGTCAAATGATTCAAAACTTTGTTACCTCCGCCATCGCGAACGGCGAAAACCGTTTACGCGTTCTGCGCGCCCGTCTCCACGCGCACCGCTTCCACATGGACGTTCACGTTCCGAACGGGCAGACCGGTCATCTCCTCCACGCGATAGCGAACATTGCTCTTGGTGTTCGCGGCCACGGCGGGCAGCGAAACGCCATATTCCAGCGTCACATACAGATCGATCTCGATCTCTTTGCCGTCGATCACGTTCACCTTGACGCCGCGCTTTAAGTTGTCCTTGCCAAAAAGTTCGACGAACGAGTCCGCCGCTTTCTTGGCGTTCATGCCGACGATGCCGTAGTTCTCTACGGCAGCGTAACCGGCGATACTGGCGATCAGGTCGTCGTTCAGCGTGATCGTGCCAAGCGAATTTTTGATTTCAGCAGCCATGGTAAAGCCTCCTCCGCCTTCTTAGCAGTTTATTGTACCAGACATACAAAAAATACGCAACCTGTCATTCTTCGTCCGGCAGGTTGCCGTTGTGGAACACGTCCTGCACGTCGTCGTTGTCGTCGAGCATCTCGAGGAAGCGCTCGACCTTTGCCAGCGTCTCCGGGTCGGTCACGCCGACGGTGTTTTGCGGGATCATCGCGATCTCGGCGGACATGAACTCGTACCCCGCGCTTTCGAGCGCCTCGCGCACGTCCGAGAACGCCGCGGGGTCGGTATAAACCTCGAACGCGTCGTCCTGCGGCACAAAGTCCAGCGCGCCCGCGTCGAGCGCCGCCATCATCACCTCGTCCTCGTCCATCAGCGCGGTGCGCTCGACGATGATCTGGCCCTTCTTGTCGAACATCCAGCCGACGCAGCCGCTGCTGCCGAGGTTGCCGCCGCTCTTGTCAAATATGTGTCGCATCTCGGCCGCCGTGCGGTTGCGATTGTCGGTCACGACCTCGACGATCACGGCGATATTTCCCGGGCCGTAGCCCTCGTAGGTCACCTGCTCGTAGGTGACGCTGCCCGCCTCGCCCGCCGCCTTCTTGATCGAGCGCGCGATGTTGTCGTTCGGGACGTTGTTCGCCTTGGCCTTGGCGACGACGTCGCGCAGCTTGGAGTTGTTCGCGGGGTCCGCGCCGCCCTCCTTGACCGCGATGGCGATCTCGCGGCCGATCTTGGTGAATATCTTGCCGCGCTGGGAGTCGGTCTTTTCCTTCTTATTCTTAATGTTGGCCCACTTGGAATGCCCTGACATGGTATCCTCCTCCGTCTATTTCGAAACTTCGGCCAGTTTGTCGCGTATCAGCTGCATATCGGTCCACGCGTCGCGCTTCTTGGTCTCGTCGCGCAAAAGCGCCGCCGGATGATAGGTCGCGAGGAACCACACGCCGTTCTTTTTCTGCCACACGCCGCGGTCGCGCGTGATCCGCCCGTTCGGGTCGAGCAGGTATCGCAGCGCGATCGAGCCCAGGCACACGACGATCTTCGGCTTAATCAGCGCGTACTGGCCGCGCAGATACGGCAGACACGCGTCCGCCTCGCTCGGCTCGGGGTTGCGGTTGCCGGGCGGCCTGCATTTGACAACGTTTGCAATATACACGTCCTCGCGGCGAATGTCAATCGCCGCAAGCATCCGGTCAAGCAGATGCCCCGCCGGGCCGACGAACGGCCGGCCGAGCCGGTCCTCCTCCTGCCCCGGCCCCTCGCCCACGAACATGAGCGCAGCGTTGGGGTTGCCCTCGCCGAACGCCACGTGCGTGCGCATCTCACACAGACGGCATCTGCCGCACTGTTCGACCGCCTGCTTGAGCGTCTGCCAGTCATAATGCACGAGCTCAGATATTTTCGGCCGCCTCCTCGTCCAGGATGAAGATCGCGTTTCCGTGCAGCTGCAGATAGCTTGCCGGCACGGCCGGCACGATCGGCCCGTGGAAGATCGACGGCGCGACCTGCGCCTTGTTCGCACCGGTGATCAGCACGACGAGCTTCCTCGCCGCCATGATCGTCGACACGCCGACCGTCACGACGCGCCCCTGCTCCGTGCGCTCGACATGTGTCACCGGAGCCAGCTCGCTCGCGGAAAAGTTATACACGATGCTGCCGTCCGGCCGCACCGCAAGGAACGCCAGATCCATGCCGCCCGCCGAGATGATCTCGCTCTCGAAGTCGTTGCACACGAGGCTCCAGTCGCCCTTCTTCGTGTTCGGCAGGTGCCGGTCCACGGCCGGCTGGCCGACCTTGTCGAACAGCGACACGCAGAGCTGCTGGTAGATCGAGCGGTCCGTGTCGCCGCCGACCTGCTCGGAGAGTATGAACGCGACGACCTCGCTCCAGTCGAGCAGGCCGTCGCCCGTCATGCGCGTCAGCGCGCGGTACACGGGCGCGAGCTCGGGCGAATAGTCGAAGCCGATCACGCTCGCGGGTTTTTCAATGATCTGCGCGGCCAGCATCGTCGCGGCCGCAGCGCCCGCGATGGATTTGTCCCGGTAGACGAGGATGCTCATTTTTCAAGTTCCCCCTGGGCCGCCACGGTCTCGACAAACAGCAGCACATCGCGGAATACCTCGCCGCGGTTGATCTCATTGAGCATCTCGTGCCTGCCGCTTTCGTAGAGCTTGAGCTCCACGTCGTGACCGGTCGCGCGCAGCCAAGACGCGACCTGCTTCGGGCCCTTTCCCGCGCCGCCGACGGGGTCGAGCGCGCCGGAGATCATCAGAATCGGTTTTTTCGGCACGCGCTTTGCCCACGCGGGATTCGAGATCTCGGTCAGGCCATCGAACACGTCGAGCATCGCGCGCGCGGTGAACGGATACCCGCACAGCGGGTCGGCGGTATACCGGTCGACGATCTCCACGTCGCGCGAGAGCCAGTCGTTGGCCGTGCGGTTGGGCTTAAACGCCTTGTTGTAGGAGCCGAAGCTTAAATCGAACAGCGTCTTTGACGGCCCCCTGCCACCGGTTTTTTTGATCTCCTGCTTTGCGATCCATTTTCCGACCGCGAGCACGGGGTTTGTTCCGGCCGTGCCGGAAAACACGAACGCGTCGAAATCGTCCCCGTCCCTGCCCGCGTACGTGCGCGCGAGGAACGAGCCTATCGAGTGGCCAAACAGCACGAACGGGATCGCGGGAAAATCCGTCCTGACGAGGTCGCGCAGCGTGCGCATGTCCTGCACGTTGGCGTCCCAGCCGTTCTTGTCGCCGAAGTAGCCGAGTGCGCCGCCTTCGCGGACGCTCTTGCCGTGGCTCGCGATGTCCTGCCCGTAGGCAAGCACGCCGTTTGCCGCCAGGAACGACGCGAACGCGTCGTAGCGGTCGATATGCTCGGCCATGCCGTGCGTGAGCTGGACTGCGGCGCGCGGTTCCTCGGGGACCCACATGCGGCAGCGAATATCGCAAATGCCGGTGGCGGACGGAAAATGCCGCTCTCGCTGTGTGATTTTCATGTTGCCTGCTCCCGTTTTCTACAAATCATTGCGTATGGATAAATAAGTATACCACGCTATGGCGGTATACTCAAGAATCGCAACTCGGTTTTTCCATGGGTTTTCCAGGCGAATGTTTCCGGTTTTGGCGGTTCAGTCGCCGATTTCGAGCGTATGTGACGCGTTAAGTAACAGCGCGTCGTCCGGATCGTGCGACACGAGCACGATCAGCCGCGCGGCGCCGGACAGGGCCGATGCGACCGTTTTCCGGCTCTCCTCGTCCAGACCGGTGAACGGTTCGTCCAAAAACAGCACGTCGTTTGTATAGCACATGGCCCGCGCCACGGCGACGCGGCGCGCCATGCCGCCGGAGAGCTCGGCGGGCAGCTTGTCGAGCGCGTCAGTAAGGCCGAGCGCGGACAGGGTTTCGGCTGCCTTACACCCGTCGCATACGCAGGCGACGTTCTCGAGCGCGGTCCTCCACGGCAGCAGCCGGTCCTCCTGAAACACGAACCCGATTTTGCGACTCTCCAGACCGGTCACGCTGCCCGTGCTGGGCCGGATCAGACCGGCCAACGCGCGCAGCAGCGTCGTCTTGCCCGCGCCGGAAGCGCCGCGCACGAGCACGACGCCCTCGTCCGGCAAACTTGCCGAGAACCGGTCCAGCACGGCCTTCTCGCTGAAGCGAACGGTCAAATCCCGGATCACGATCATCCGCGTATCCTCCGCATCGCGCGCGAGAGCAGCCACTCGATCAGCATCGAAAGCAGGACAACGAGCAGCGTCCACGCGAACAGATCGGCCGTCTCGAGCGTGAGCTTGGACTCGTAGAGCATATAACCGACCGACCGCTTCGGCAGCGAGAGGATCTCTGCCGCGACGCCGGACTTCCACGCAAAGCCGAGCCCGGTCGTGGCGGCGGCCAGAAACGCGGGCTGCACCGAGGGCGCGTACACGAGGCGCACCGTTTTCCGAAACGGAAAGCGGAACGCGCGCGCCATCTCGAGGAGCTTCTTGTCGGTTTCGCGGATGGCGTTCAGCACGGCCGACCACACGATCGGCAGCACCATTAAAAACGAGATGAACACCGGCACGAGTCCCGAAACAAGCCAAAGGATCGCGAGCAGGATGATCGACGTCACCGGCGTGGCCTTCACCACGCCGCGCAACGGAGTAAGCAGCGCGTCCGCAAACGGACTTTTTGCGCAAAGCGCCGCGAGCAGCACGCCGGATACGACGCCCGCCGCGTAGCCCGCCAGCACGCGCAGGAGCGTCAGCCCCGCTTTGATCCAGCTTTCCGGCAGGGCCAGAAGCCGGACAAAGCGGGCGACGGTCTCAAGTGGCCCCGGCAGCAGCAACCCGTTGCCGACAAGCAGGCTGGCCAGTTCCCAGGCGAGCAGGTACGTCAGCGGGATCAGGACGGACCGGGTAAGAAGCCCGCGCTTAGCCGGCATACAGCTCGCCGCCGGGCAGCGCGCCGCCGACGGACTTCGGGTTGGCGTCAAAGAGGACTTTCAGCATGGCGGATACAGCGGCCTTCATCTCGCCGCCGCGCACGCACACGATGTTGCTGCGCGGGATCGCGCTCTTGGCCACCCCTTCGGACGGCACGATGCCCTGCGCCGCGACGACGGCCGCCGCGCCTGCGTCCGTGTTCACCTTATCGACGGATGCGGCAACCTGATCGAAGAACGCGTCGACGGCCTTCTTGTGCGTATCGTACACGCTCTTTTGCACCACGTAGCAGCCCTGGACGAGCTTTGTGTCGCTGACACTGTTCCATTCCTCGGTCAGATCGAGCGCGACGCGCGCGTCCGCGTTTTTGGCCAATACCGCGGACACGTTCGGTTCCGGCAGCATCGCGAGACTCGCTTCGCCGCTGGCCACCATCGCCGCAAGCGCCGCGTGTTCGCCGACATACTCGACGGTCACGTCGGTCAGGCCGTTCTTCTCGAGCAGGTAATTCAGGATGTATTCCGGCGTGCTGCCCTGGCCGGACGCGTAGAGCGTCTTGCCGGCAAGGTCGCCGATCGATTGGACCGTGTCCCCGTTCTCAACGATGTAGAGCACGCCGAGCGTGTTCAGCGCGGCCACGACTACGGCGCCGTTGGTCTTGTTGTAGAGCGTCGCGGCCAGGTTCACCGGCACCGCGGCAACGTCGACCTCGCCGCTGATCAGCTTGGCCGAGATCGCGTCCGGCGTATCGAACAGCTCGATCGAGTACGCGTCCGACGGCTCCGCGAGCAGGTACGCAAGCCCCATGCCGGTTGGACCTTTCAGCGCGGCGACGCGCAACGATACGTCGCTTTCACGCTTACAGCCGAACGCAAACAGCAATGCAACGATGAGAAGCAGGGCAAGAACGGTTCTTTTCATGTCAGATTTCCTCCAATAATGCAATCGTTTTTCTATCGCGACGGATTCTCCCCTGCTCGGACAGCGCGTCGAGCGCGCGGTACAGCGTGGCGCGGCTGACGCAGAGCGCGTCGGCCAGCGCCGTGAGCGGGTAGTCCGGGCTAAAAACGCCGTTTACGGCGTTGTCCGCGAGGTATGCGTACACGCGGTACGACACGTTCGGCTGCGCGAGGCCGTCGATGCGGCCGCTCAAAAACCGGATGCGCGCGGTCAGGTATTTGAGATAGTTCTCCACGATGCGGAAGTCCGCGCGCAGCATGCGGACAAGCGCCGCCTCCGGGATATGCAGCACCCAGGCGCTCTTTTGGGTCACGATGTCCGCCACATAGTCGCCCGTCGAACCGAACATGCCCGCCGCGCCGAACAGGTCGCCCGCGGACAAAATGCTCATCAGCATGCGGCTCTCCCCGGAGCGCTTCTCCACCGCCGCCTCGCCAAAGAGCAGGATGCCCAGGTAACTCTCCGCGTCGTCGCGCGAACGGATCCTCTCACCGGGCTCGTAATGCGTCACGCACACGCCGTCCGTGCATAGCAATGCCGCCGTTTCCTCGGGCGGGATGCCGGCAAACAGGAACGTTTTTTGCGCGATGTCGGCGTACGCGGCCGGGTTTTTCGAGCGGCTCATGGATTCCGTCCGTTTCTGTTTCATTTGAAACAATTTACAACATCATTATAGGATTGCTGTCAACGTTTGTCAATGTTATACTATCGGTATGAAGAAGTTTATTTCGTGGAACGTCAACGGTCTGCGCGCGTGCATGGGCAAGGGGTTTGTGGACTTCGTGGCCGTGGAGGCGCCGGACATTCTTGCGCTGCAGGAAACAAAGATGCAGCGCGGCCAGGCCGACGTGCCGCTCGAGGGGTATTTTGAGTACTGGAACAGCGCGGAGCGCCCGGGCTATTCCGGCACGGCGGTGTTTGCGCGCGAGGAACCGCTCTCCGTCGCCTACGGCATGGGGCACGGCGACGCGCTCGACGGCGAGGGGCGCGTGCTGACGCTCGAGTACCCGGCGTTCTATTTTGTGACCGCATACAGCCCGAACGCGCAGGAGGAGCTGAAGCGCCTCGACGTGCGCATGCGCTGGGAGGGCGCGTTCCGCGCGTACCTCTCCGCGCTCGACCAAAATAAGCCCGTGATCGTCTGCGGCGACCTCAACGTCGCGCACAGGGAGATCGACATCAAAAACCCGAAGTCCAACCGCCGCAACGCAGGCTTTACGGACGAGGAACGCGGGAAGTTTTCCGAGCTGCTCGCCGCGGGCTTTGTCGACTCGTTCCGCTTCCTGTATCCGGACGCCGTCGACGCGTACTCCTGGTGGAGCTACCGTTTCAACGCACGCGAGAAAAACGTCGGCTGGCGCATCGATTACTTTTTAACCTCCGAGCGCATCAAGCAGAACATCGCGGACAGCCGGATATTAAGCCACATCTACGGCAGCGACCACTGCCCCGTCTCGCTGCTTGTGGAGATGTAACCGCATGCGGATCATACTCGCTTCCGAATCGCCGCGCCGCAGGGAACTGCTCGCGCTGATGGGCCTCGACTTTACCGTGGTCACGAGCAACGTCGAGGAGACCGCGCCGGAGGGCGCGTCCGCCGAGGAGACGGTGTGCGCGCTCGCGCTGCAAAAAGCGCAGGCGGTCGCGGCGCTGCACCCGAACGACTGCGTGATCGGCGCGGATACGGTCGTCGAGTTGGAAGGGGACATCCTCGGCAAGCCACACACGCCCGGGAACGCGAAGCGCTACCTTTTGCGCATGCAGGGGCGGCGGCACGTCGTATACACCGGCGTGGCCGTGCTGACGGGCGGCAGAGCCGACGTGCGCTGCTGCCGCACGGACGTGACGTTCTCACCGATGAGCGAGGCCGAGATCGACTGGTACGTCTCCACCGGCGAGCCGCTCGACAAGGCGGGCGCGTACGGTGTGCAGGGCCCCGGCGGCGTGTTCGTCGAGCGCGTCGAGGGCAACTACTTCAACGTGATGGGCATGCCGCTGCCGCTGCTGTACCGGATGCTCAAGGACGCGGGCGTGCTGACCGAAAGCCGAACATAGCCCGAAATCGAAACGCATGAACGAGATCATCGAGGAAAAACTGAAGCTTCTGCCCGCGTCGCCCGGCGTGTACAAGATGCTTGACGCAAAAGGCGACGTGATCTACGTCGGCAAGGCGGTTTCGCTCAAGAACCGCGTGCGGCAGTATTTCCAGTCGTCCAAATCGCACACCGCGAAGGTGTCGGCCATGGTCGCGCACGTGGCGGACTTTGAGACGATACAGGTCGCCAACGAGACCGAGGCGCTGACGCTCGAGAGCAACCTCATCAAGCAGTTCATGCCCAAGTACAACATCCTGCTCAAGGACGACAAGCACTTCCCCTACGTGCGCATCAACATGAAGCAAAACTTCCCGAGCATCGACGTCGTCCGCCGCGTCAAGCGCGACGGCGCGCGCTATCTCGGGCCGTTTCTGTCCGGCACGCTTTTACGCGGCAACCTCGCCATCATCCGCGACCATTACCCCGTGCGCCTCTGCAAGAAGGACATCGACCGCGCCATCGCGCGCCGCGAGCGGCCGTGCCTGATGTACCACGTTGGCAAATGCTGCGCGCCCTGCTCCGGAAACGTCACGCCCGAAGCGTACCACCAGATCCTCGAGGAGATCTGTTCGTTTTTATCCGGCAATACCGACGCGATCCTGCGCGGCCTGTACGAGCAGATGGAGCAATCGTCCGACGCGCTGGAGTTCGAGCGCGCCGCCGCGCTGCGCGACCGCATCAAGGCGATCGAAAGCCTGTCGGAAAAGCAGACCGCCATCGGGACGAACAAGGCCGTGCTGGACGTGTACGCGCTCGGCCGCCTCGACGAGAACGTCGTCGTGTTCGCGCTGTTTATACGCGACGGCAAGGTCGTCGGCACGGAATCGTTCCGCATGGGCGCGGGCAGCGACGAGTCGGACGCGGACATCCTCGCCGCGTTTATCGCGCAGTATTACGCCGACGCGGTCACGTTCCCGCCGGAGATCCTTTTGTATCAGGACGCGGCGGACATGGAGGGCATCGAAACCTGGCTGACCTTCCTCGCTGGGAAGCGCGTGCGGCTGCGCCGGCCGGAGCGCGGCGATAAGAGGAAGCTCGCCGACCTTGCGTACCGCAACTGCATCGACGCGCTCGCCAAGGACGCGACGCTGCAGAAGCGCGCGTGGGAGCGCGGCGAGGGCGCGCTGTCGCAGCTTTCGGGCATACTCGGCCTCGAGAGCATCCCCGAGCGGCTCGAGTGCTTCGACAACTCGCACATCCAGGGCCGCGACACCGTCTCCTCGATGGTCGTGTTCACAAACGGTCAGCCGGACAAGAAGGCGTACCGGCGTTTCCGCGTCAAGGCGGACGCGGGCGGCGACGATTTGATCTCCATGCGCGAAACGCTGACGCGCCGCTTCGAGCGCGCGCTGGCCAACGACCCCGGTTTTCTGCCGCTGCCGGACCTTTTGATCGTCGACGGCGGACGCACGCAGCTGTCCGTCGCGCTCGAGGTGCTCGCCGAGGCCGGCCTCGACTACATCCCCGCGATCGGCCTTGCCGAATCGCACGAACTGATCTACCAGCCCGGCAAGGAGCTCCCGCTCGAGCTGCCGAAGAACAGCGCGTCGCTGCACCTGCTCGAGCGCATCCGCGACGAGGCGCACCGCTTCGCGATCACCTATCACCGGAGCCTGCGTCAAAAGAACGCGCTGTTCTCCGTGCTCGACGCCATCCCCGGCGTCGGCGACAAGCGCAAGCGCGCGCTGTTCGACGCGTTCGTCACGATGGACGCATTAAAAAGCGCGGCCGTCGAGCAGCTCGCCGCGGTCAAGGGCGTGGACAGGCGCACCGCCGAGGCGGTGTATGCGTTCTTCCGAAAGGATGCGGAGGACGGGGGAACGGAAAAGGACGGGATGGAATAGAAACGGGGGTACGGTCGAGGGATACGTTCGAGGGCTCCGCCCTCGAGCTCCCGCCAAAGGGACACGTCCCTTTGGAAACCCTGCGAGCAACGGCCAAACTCAATTGCCGCTTCACTTTGGACTTATTACTTATTAAACAACCCCGAAGGATTCGTTCTCCAAGCTGTTAGCCGCAGAAAGGGATTCTCAAGGGACATGTCCATTGAGGGGTGGCTTGGAGGCAGAGCCTCCAACGTCCCCCCGTCCCCTTTTCAACGCAAAAAAGAGCGGGAGCTTTCGCCCCCGCTCTCTCGTTTCCAAATCGCTTATTCCTCTTCCTCGTCCTCGCGCTTGGACTGCTCGATGATCTTCTGTGCGATGTTGCCGGGCACGTCCTCATAACGCACGAACTCCATCGTAAACGACCCGCGCGCCTGCGTCATGGAGCGCAGGTCGGTCGCGTACTTGAACATTTCGGAGAGCGGCGCCTCGGCGGCCACGACGGTGCCGCCGTCGACGGGGTTCATGCCGAGCATGCGGCCGCGCCTGCGGTTGAGGTCGCCGATGATGTCGCCGACGTAGTCGGACGGCACGAAGATGTCGAAGTGGTAGATCGGCTCGATCAGCGCGGGCGAAGCCTTGACGCACGCCGCCTTGTAGGACAGGCGCGCGGCCGACTTGAACGCGACCTCCTTGGAATCGACGGGGTGATACTTGCCGTCGTAGAGCGTAGCCTTGATGTTGACCATCGGATAGCCCGCGAGCACGCCGTGCTGCAGCGCTTCCTTAAGGCCCTTCTCGACCGCGGGAATGAACTCCCTGGGCACGACGCCGCCGACGATGGCGTTGACGAACTCAAAGTCCGTCCCCTCCGGCGCGGGCTCGAACCGCATCTGCACGACGCCGAACTGGCCGCTGCCGCCGGACTGTTTCTTGTGCTTGCCTTCGGCTTCCGCGCTCGAACGGATCGTCTCGCGGTACGGAATCTTCGGGTCGGCGAGCTGCGCCTCGACGTTGGCCTTGTTCCGGAGCTTGCTGCAAACCACGTCGATGTGCATCTCGCCCAAGCCCTGGATCAGCACGTCGCCGGTCTCGGCGTTCTTCTCGATGCGGATCGTCGGGTCCTCCTCGCGGAGCTTGTTCAGGCCGGAGATGACCTTGTCGTCCTCGCCCTGCTTCTTGGCGCTGACCGCGAGACTGATGCACGGCTTGGGGAAATCGATCTCGGCAAACCTGACCGGCGCGGACGCGTCGCACAGCGTGTCGCCGGTCGCGGTGAACTGCAGCTTGGCCAGTGCTCCGATGTCGCCCGCGTTGAGGCGGTCGACGTTGATCGCCTTCTTGCCGCGCAGGATATAGGGCGCGCCGGGCTTCTCCGCCTTCTCGGCATTCGTGTTGTACGGCGCGGTGTTCGCGTCGACGGAGCCGGAATAGACCTTGATGATCGAATACTTGCCGAACTGGTCGACGACGGTCTTGACGACCTGCGCGGCGAACTTGCCGTCCTGTTTGACCTCGATCTCGGCGCCGGTCTTAGCGTCGGTCGCCTTGGGCGCCTTGGCGCAGTCCGCGGCGGGCAGGTAGTGCACGAGGTTGTCCATCAGCGTGAATACGCCGATGTTCGGCGCGGCGGCGGTGCAGCACACGGGCGTGACGACGCCGTCGCGCACGCCGGCGGACAGGCCCTGCAGAATCTCTTCGCGGGACAGTTCGCCCTGGTCAAAATACTTCTCCATCAGAGACTCGTCGCTCTCGGCGGCGGCCTCGGTCAGCTTCTCATACAGCGACTGCGCCTCTTCGGCGAGCTTTGCGGGGATGTCGCACTCCTTCTCGCCCTTGCCGTCGAACAGCTTGCCCTTCATATTGATAATGTCGACGTAGCCTTTAAATTGGCCGTTCTCGATGATCGGGAGCTGGATGGGGACGACGGACGGCCCGAACTTCTCGTTGACGGCGGCCATCACCTTCTCGAAGTTCGCGTTCTCGCGGTCCATCTGGTTGATGACCATCATACGCGCCTTTTTCTGCTTGTCGCACATGGCCATGGCCTTCTCCACGCCGACGACCGGTCCGGACACCGCGCCGACCACGATCAGGGCGCTGTCGCAGAGCGCCATCGCGGCCGTGACCTCGCCGTAGAAGTCGAAAAAGCCCGGCGCGTCGATCACGTTGACCTTTGTGCCGTTCCATTCGAACGGCGCGAGCGCCGCGTTGATGGATATGCTGCGCTTGACTTCCTCCGGATCGAAGTCCGTCGTCGTCGTGCCGGCCTCCACCTTGCCGAGCCGCTCGATCAGGCCCGCGTTGAACAGCATCGCCTCGGTCAGGGTTGTCTTGCCCTCGCCGCCGTGGCCGAAAATACCGATGTTGCGAATGTCTTTTGCCAAGTATTCCTTCATGGTTCCCCCTGCATCTCCTAAACGTATTTCGATGGACCCGCGCCGACGCACCAGCCCATTTTAGCCAACTTCAATAATATCAGCTTGTCCGCGCGTTTGTAAACACTGATTTTTCGTTTTCGGCCTATCCCTGCCAGCTTTCTTGGTACAGCCGCTGCTCCTCGGTCGGCTCGTCGATCGAGACATTGAGGAACCGCAGTTTCTCGCGCGCAACACGCTCGTCGATCTCGCGCGGCACGGCGTACAGGCCCGGCTTAAGCGTCCCGCGGCGGTCGGCCAGGTAGCGCGCGGACAGCGCCTGAATGGCAAAGCTCATGGCCATGATCTCCGCGGGATGGCCGTCGCCGGACGCGAGGTTGACGAGCCGTCCCCGCGCGAGCACGTACAGCCAGCGGCCGTTATTCAGCCGATAGCCCGTGATGTTCGGCTTCATCTCGCGCGTCTCGGCGGCGATGCGGCCTAAAGCGGCCACGTCCACCTCCACGTCGAAGTGGCCCGCGTTGCACAGGATCGCGCCTTCCTTCATCTTATAGAAGTGCGGCTCCGTGACAACGCGCAGGTTGCCCGTGACCGTCACGAACACGTCGCCCTGCGGCGCGGCCTCGTCCATCGTCATGACCGCAAAGCCGTCCATCACGGCCTCGATCGCCTTGACGGGGTCGATTTCCGTCACGATCACGCGCGCACCGAGGCCTTCGGCGCGCATGGCCACGCCCTTGCCGCACCAGCCGTAGCCCGCCACCACGACGGTCTTGCCCGCGACGATCAGGTTTGTCGTGCGGTCGATGCCGTCGAACACGGACTGGCCCGTGCCATACCGGTTGTCGAACAGGTGCTTGCAGTCCGCGTCGTTGACCGCGATCATCGGAAACTTTAAGAGCCCCTCGCGCTCCATCGCGCGCAGCCGCACGATGCCGGTCGTCGTCTCCTCGCAGCCGCCGAGAACGTTTTTCTCGATCTCGGGAAACCGCCTGTGCAGCGTGTTCACGATGTCGCCGCCGTCGTCGATCACGATGTCCGGCCGCGCCTCGATCACGCGCTCGATACAGCGCGCGTAGGTTTCTTGATCGCAACCGTGCAGAGCGTATACGTTGAGCCCGCCCGCGGCGAGCGCCGCCGCGACGTCGTCCTGCGTCGAAAGCGGGTTGCTGCCGGTGACGTGCATCTCGGCCCCGCCCGCGGCAAGCACGCGGCACAAATACGCGGTCTTGGCCTCAAGGTGGATCGACAGCGCGATGCTTAGGCCCGAAAACGGGCGCGTCGCATTAAATTCCCGCTCGATGCCGTTCAGGATCGGCATGTTGCGCTTCACCCATTCGATCTTGTCCTCACCCGGCGGCGCGAGCGCGATGTCCCGGATAAAGTTACCCATGATCTAGTTCCCCCCGTTCTGTCCGGCAAGATAGGTAAGCGCGGCCAGAAGCTGCGCGTCATCCGCATGATTCAGCGTCGAGATGTCGACGTATTCGTCCTGTTCGCCGGGCAGTTCGACCAGAATGTCCGGCATGATGCCCACGCCGTGGATGCAGACGCCGGACGGCGTGAAGTACGCGTCGGTCGTGATCTTCACCCAGCCGCCGTTGCTGTTCAGCCGGAAATAGCTCTGCACGATGCCCTTGCCGAACGTCTGCGTGCCGATGATGCCGCCCCGGTGATTATCCTGCACTGCGCCGGAGAACATCTCCGAGCCGGAGGCGGAATACCCGTTGACGAGCACCGCGACCGGCAGGTCGACGCCCTGCTTCGTCGCCTTATAGACCTTCTCATCGCCCGCGCGGTTGCGCACGGTCGCGATGACCGCGCCCTTGTCGAGCACGCATTCCACGGTGCCGAGCACCTCGGTCAGGCCGCCGCCGGGGTTGTTGCGCAAATCGATCACGAGCTTTGTCGCGCTCCGGTCGGTCAGGGCCGAGATGGCGCCCGAAAACTCGCTCACCACGTCGCCGGCGAACTCCTCGATGCGGATGTAGCCGACGTTATCGTCGAGCAGCTCGTAGTACACGCGCGGCACATGAATCGCGCGGCGCGTGACGGTCACGGTGTAGGCCTCGTCACCGCGCTGCAGCGTCAATGTGTCGGAGCCACCGGACTCGGTCGAGAACAGCTTAAGCATGTCGGCAAGCGACAGCGCGCCGACCGGTTTGCCGTTGACCACCGTGATGACGTCGCCCGCGCGGATGCCCGCCTCCTCGGCGGGGCTGTCGGCGTACACCTTGAGAATCAGGCTGCCGACCGTGTCCGGCTCGGAGACGGACACGCCGATGCCCTCGTACTCCGCGGAATCCTCGGCGAGCAGTTCCTTGTACTCCGCCTCCGTCAGGTACTCCGCGTATACGTCGCCGATACCTGCGATCATGCCGCGCAGCGCGTCGTCAACGAGCTTTTTATCGTTCGTCGTGTCGTCCGCAAAATAATAGTTCTTCTCGATCGTCCGCGCCATCTCGGAAAGCGGCGCGAACGCGGGCTTTTCGTAGATACGCGTAAAGTACAGCGCCGTCAGCAGCGACGAGAGCGCGGCCGTCAATAGGACGGCCGCGACCGCGAACATGGGAAACCGCCCCTTGGAACCGTTCAAAGGATCACCCTTTCCTTACGCCATCGATCACGCGCCGCCGCATATCGGCAAGCTCGCACACGTCCGTGTGCAGCTCGCGTTTGCCGAAAAGCGCGCGTATGCCCTGCGGCACAGGTTTGCTGGTCATGTGGCTGAGCCGCTCCGCGTTGACAAAATCGTCCGCGCCCGGCGCTTCGAACGCGCCGAGCACGTCCGTGGCGAACTTGAACGGGTTCGCCGTCGAAAGCAGCACCGCCTGTGTACCGTCGGACAGCTCTTCCCGGTACCGCTCGTAAACCGTCTGGGCCACGGCCGTGTGCGGGTCCATTAAATACCCGGTCCCGTCGAACACGCGGCGGATGGTGCGCAGCGTGTCGTCCTCGTCGCAGCAGTCCGCAAAGAAAAAGGAGGACAGCTCGCCGAGGCGCTTCTTGCCGATGTCGTAGGCGCCGGTTTCGGCCAGGCTCCGCATCCAGGCCTTGACCAGCTCGGGATCGCGATCCGCAACCTCGAACAGCAGCCGTTCGAGGTTCGACGAGATCAGGATGTCGATCGAGCAGCTCATGCTCTTAAAGAACGGCCGGCTCGCGTTGTACACGCCCGTACGGAAAAAGTCCGTTAAAACATTGTTGCGGTTCGACGCTAAGATCAGCCGGTTGACCGGCAGCCCCATGCGCATGGCGTAGTAGCCCGCGAGGATGTCGCCGAAGTTGCCCGTGGGCACGCAAAAGTTGACAAGCATGCCCTTTTTGATCTTGCCCGAGTCGCACAGCGCGGCATACGCCGAGAAATAATATGCGATCTGCGGCAGCAATCTTCCAAAGTTGATCGAATTCGCGCTCGAAAGCCGCCAGCCAAGCCCCGCAAGCTCCTCCGCCGTCCGCGCGTCGCGGAAAATCGCTTTCACGCCGGTCTGCGCGTCGTCGAAGTTGCCGCGCACCGCGCACGCGTCGACGTTGCCGCCCTCCTGCGTGACCATCTGGAGCCGCTGCGCCTCCGAAACGCCGCCGTGCGGATAGAACACGAGCACGCGCGTGCCCGGCACGTCACGAAAGCCTTCCAGCGCGGCCTTTCCGGTGTCCCCGGACGTCGCCACGAGGATGTAGACGCCGTACGTATCGCCGTTGAGCCGGACCGCCTCCTTCATCAGGTGCGGCAGCATCTGCAGCGCGATGTCCTTAAACGCCATCGTCGGCCCGTGCCACAGTTCCAGCACGCTCTGCGTTTTCGTCAGCGGCACGAGCGGACACACGCGCGGATCGTCGAAGCTTTTGTACGCGCTTTCGATCATCGAAAACAGCTTCGTTTTCTCCGTTTCGGCGAGGAACGGGCTCATCACGTCGAACGCGATCGCTTGATAGTGTTCGCCGCGGGACACGATTTGTTGCAAATTAAGGGCAGGAAACGACGCAGGCACGAACAGGCCGCCCGACGGGCAGATGCCCATTTCAATCGCCTGCGCCGCATTGGCGGCCGCGCCGCCGCGCGTGCTGAGATAGTTCATGAACGTCCGTCCTTAAAAAGATTAGGTCAAATGCAGCAGATATTTCTTCATAAACGGCGGCAGATCGGCCTGCGAGCCGCTTACGCTCATCGTCACGTCGAGTCCGCGCTGGGCCGTAAACGCGTCGAGCTGCTCGAACAGCTCCGAAAGCGTGGCCAGCTCCACCTGGATAAATCGCATCAGTCCGTCGATAAAGATATGCTCGAGATCAAAATCGGAAGCCGCGATACCGCACAGAAATCCGTACAGCATGCGCGGCGACGTAATGTGGTATTCCTTCGCGTTGATAAAGCGGATGTTGGAGTTGAGGTCGAACATGTAGCTGTTGTCGTCGTCGATGAAAACGATGCTGCCGCGCGCTTCTGCGGCGGCCCTGTTTGCCAGCTCAAGGATGTGCTTCGTCTTGCCGGTGCCCTTCTGACCAAAGATGACTCCAATCAAGGTCGGGTTCCTCCTATCGCTTTTTTTTATTATAGACCGATTTGACCGCGCCCTGCAAGATGAGCGAAGAAAAGTTTGCGGATGCGGCGAAATTTATTCCCGGCCGCTGCGGCAGCTTTGCCCGACCTTTTTCCGATTGTCCGCGCCCGCGCGGTATGCTATACTGCTTTTGACCGCTCATCTGGGGGAAGTATGGAGTTATCAGGACTGAACAGCGAACAGCGCGAGGCCGTCGTCACCACGGAAGGCCCGCTTCTTGTGCTCGCCGGCGCGGGTTCCGGCAAGACGCGCGTTTTAACGCACCGCATCGCGTACCTTATCTCCGAAAAATTGGCGCGCCCGCGCGAGATCCTCGCGCTGACGTTTACGAACAAGGCCGCGGGCGAGATGCGCGAGCGCGTCGAATCGCTCGTCGGCGAGGGCGCGCGCGACATGTGGGTGCTCACGTTTCACGCGTGCTGCGCAAGGATTCTGCGCCGGGACATCGACAAGCTCGGCTACGAGCGCTCGTTTGTGATATACGACGACCAGGACCAGCAGTCGCTCTTCAAGCGCATCATCAAGGAGTTGAGCCTCAACGACAAGATCTACACGCCGCGCATGCTCTCCTCGAAGATCTCCGACGCGAAGAACCGCTCCGAGGACCCTGAACAGTACCTGCGCGACGGCTACGAGACGCGCCAGGTCATCGACGCGTACCGCGCGTATCAAAAACAGCTGCAAAAATGCAACGCGGTCGACTTCGACGACCTGCTGCTGCTCGTGCTCAAGCTGTTCGCCGCCTGCCCCGACGTGCTCGAAAACTACCGCGCCCGCTTCCAGTATATTCTCGTCGACGAGTACCAGGACACGAACCTCGCGCAGTACAACATCGTGCGCCTGCTCGCCGAGCGCCACAAAAACCTCTGCGTCGTCGGCGACGACGACCAGAGCATCTACGGCTGGCGCGGCGCGGACATCCGCAACATCCTGGAGTTTGAGCGCGACTTCCCCGGCGCGAAGGTGATCCGGCTCGAGCGGAACTACCGCTCGACCGACGCGATCCTTGCCGCCGCAAACCTCGTGATTCAGAATAACCGCGGCCGGAAGGCGAAGAAGCTATGGACCGACCGCGCGGGCGGCGAACCCATCGCGCTCCACACCGCGGCTGACGAGCGCGAGGAGGCGAGCCACATCTGCAACCGCATCCTCACGATGGCGCGCTACGGTGGAAGGCGCTACGACGACATCGCGATTTTGTACCGCACGCACGCGCAGAGCCGCGTGCTCGAGATGTACTTAAAGAGCTACGACATCCCTTACCGCGTCTACGGCGGCACGTCGTTCTTCCAGCGCGCCGAAGTCAAGGACGTGCTCGCGTACCTCGCACTGATGAGCAACCCCGCGGACAACCTCGCGTTTTTACGCGTCGTCAACGTGCCGCGGCGCGGCATCGGCGCGGCGGCCATCGACGCGCTCGAGACGGAGGCCGCGGCGAGGGACGTTTCGCTGTTCACCGCCGCGATGACGGGCGAGCAGCTTCCGGCAAAGACCGCGGCCAAGCTCCGCGCGTTTTGCGACATCATCACGAGCGTGTACGCGCGCATCACCGGGCAGCCGCTCGCCGACACCGTCGAGACGCTGCTCGCCGCGATCGGCTACGACGCGTACCTCCGCGAGGAGAAGAAGGAGAACTACGAATCGCGCGCGGAGGTCGTCGCCGAGCTCGTCGGCTATATCCGCGAGTTTGAGGCCGGCATCGACGCCTCGCAGACCGACCCGCTCGCCGCGTTCCTCGAGAACGTCGCGCTGTTCTCGCAGACGGACGTTTTGAGCGAGCAGAGCGGCAGCGTGTCGCTGATGACGCTGCACTCGGCCAAGGGGCTCGAGTTCCCCGTCGTGTTTCTGACGGGGCTCGAGGAGAACCTGTTTCCGTCGCAGCAGTCGCGCTACGACCCGGAGAAGCTCGAGGAGGAGCGGAGGCTGATGTACGTCGGCATCACGCGCGCCAAGGATGAGCTGCACCTCTCGCGCGCCACGCAGCGCATGCTGTACGGAAAGATCGCGTCCACGCTGCCGTCGATGTTTTTGTCTGAGCTGGCCGAGGCCCTGCCGGGCGAAAAGCCGGCCGAGCAGCCCGCGCCGCGGCAGACGCACGCGGCGGCCGTCCCCTTTTCCCCCGCGGCGCACACGCTGTACGCGCAGCCGGCGAATCGGCAGGGCCCTCTTGCACGCATCGCGGTCAATGCCGCCGCCCCGCCCGCGGGCAGGACGCTCGACGTGTCGGCCGGCGCGCGCGTGCGCCACGCGTCGTACGGCGAGGGCACGGTTCTGTCCGTCAGCGGAAACGGGAACAATCAAATTGTAGAGATCGACTTTGACGCGGGAGCGACCAAGAAATTTGCGTCGGCCTACGCGCCGATCGAGAAGCTGGGGTGAGCGGCATATGGGCAGACAGGAGGAGCTGACAAAGCTCCTGGCCGAATACGCGCGCGCTTATTATGAAAACGACGCGCCGCTGATCTCCGACAAGGAGTACGACGCGCTCTACGACGAGCTCGCCGCGCTCGAGGCGGAGAGCGGCGCCGTGCTGTCCGGCTCGCCGACAAAGAAGGTCGGCGGCGCGCCGACGGCCGGATTTTTGCCGCACACGCACCTGACTAGGCTCTGGAGCCTCGACAAGGTCCGCACAAAGGAGGCGCTTGCCGACTGGGCGGAACGTGTCCGCCGGCTTTCGGGCGCGGAACAGCCGCTGTTTGCGCTCGAGTACAAGTTCGACGGGCTCACGGTCAACCTCACCTACGAGAACGGCCGCATGACGCAAGGCGCGACGCGCGGCAACGGCGTCGTCGGCGAGGGCATACTGCCGCAGCTTGCCACGATCGCGACGCTGCCGAAGAGGATTCCGTTCTCCGGCCGCATGGAGGTGCAGGGCGAATGCATCATGCGCCTCTCCGTGCTGGAGCAATACAACAAAACGAGCGTCGAGCCGCTCAAGAACGCCAGAAACGCCGCGGCGGGCGCGCTGCGCAACATCGACCCCGCGGTCACGGCGGCCAGGAAGCTCGACTGCTTCTGCTACAACGTCGGCTTCATCGAGGGAAAGGCGCTGCGCGATCAAAGGGAAATGCTGGCGTTTTTGCAGGCGAATGACTTCCCGACAAGTAAGTACGCATTTTACAGCGGCTCCGTCGATGAGCTGTACCGCGAGATTGAGCGCGCGGAGAGCACGCGCGGCGCGCTCGACTATCAGATCGACGGCATGGTCGTCAAGGTGGTCGACTTTGCGCTGCGCGAGACGCTCGGACATACCGACAAGTTTCCGCGCTGGGCGACGGCGTTCAAATTCGCGGCCGAGGAGACGACCTCGACGGTCCTCGCCATCACGTGGGAGGTCGGCCGCACCGGCAAGCTGACGCCGCTGGCACACCTCGACCCCGTCGAGCTCTGCGGTGCGACGATACGCCGCGCGACGCTGAACAACTACGACGACATCCTGAGAAAGCGCGTCGGCGTCGGCTCGCGCGTGTTTTTGCGCCGCAGCAACGACGTCATCCCCGAGATCCTCGGCAGCGTGTCCGGCGACGAACCCGAAGCCGCCGTCGAACGGCCCGCGCGCTGCCCGCAGTGCGGCGCGCACGTCGAGAGCCGCGGCGCGAACATCTATTGCACAAACTCGCTGTCCTGCCGCCCGCAGATCGTGGGCCGCATGACGCATTACGCCTCGCGCGACGCTATGGACATCGAGCAGCTGTCCGACCGGACGATCGCGCAGCTCGCGGACGCGTTCGGCATTTCAACGATTCCGGAGCTGTACGACCTGCCGCTTGAACAGCTGCTGCCGCTCGACCGCTTCGGCGAGAAGAAGGCGCAAAACCTGCTCGACGCGCTCGAAAAGAGCAAGCGCCGCCCGCTTTCGGCGTTTCTGTTCGCGCTCGGTATCCCGAACGTCGGCACCAAGACCGCGCGCGACCTCGCCAAATCGTTCGGCACGCTCGAGCGCGTTCGATCCGCAACGCTTGACGAGCTGCTCGCCATTCCGGACATCGGCGGCATCGTCGCGGACAGCATCCTGTCGTTCTTTGCCGACGCGCGCATATCCGCGCAGGTGGACGCGCTGCTTGCCCACGGCGTTTTGCCCGAGCCGGAGGAGCGGGCAGCGGCCTCGTCGCCGCTTTCCGGCAAGACCGTCGTCGTGACGGGCACGCTCTCGCGCATGGACCGCCGCGCGGCCGAATCGCTGATCGAGCGGCTGGGGGGCAAGGCCGCGGGCAGCGTGAGCAAAAAGACGGATTACGTGCTCTGCGGCGAAAACGCCGGGAGCAAGCTGGACAAAGCCCGCGAGTTCGGCGTGCCTACGCTCGATGAGGCGGAATTTTTACGGATGATTGGGGACGAATCATGAGGCTTGGAAAACTGGACAACGATCGGCTTGAGGAGCTCGTGCTCCGCAAGTTTTACAAAACGCGGCCCGAATCGCTCGCCGCGCCGCAGATCGGGCTGGACTGCGCGACGCTCGACATGGGCGGCGATTTCATCACGCTCAGCACCGACCCGATCACGTCCGCAAAGCTGGCCAACATCGGCGCGCTGACGGTGCACGTAAGCTGCAACGACGCGGCGGCCTCGGGCGCGGAGCCCGTCGGCCTGCTGGTCACGCTCCTGGCACCGCCGACGGCAACCGAGGACGAGATTGCGCGCGTCGCGGACGACCTGGCCGCCGCCGCCGCCTCGGCCGGCGTGGACATATTGGGCGGGCACACGGAGGTCACGGACGCCGTCACGCGGTATGTGACCTGTGCGACCGTAATCGCAAGGCTCCGGCCGGACAGGGCGCTGCCCGGCATGCGTGTCGGCGACGAGATCGTCATGACGAAGTGGGCGGCGCTCGAGGGCAGCGTGATCATCGCTAGCGACTTTGCCGATCGGCTCTCCCTCCTGCCCGCGTCCGTGCTTGAGGGCGCGCGCTCGTTTTCCGACCTGCTCTCCGTCGTTCCGGAGGGGCGGATCGCCGCGGAGCACGGCGCGACCGCCATGCACGACGTCACCGAGGGCGGCGTGCTCGGCGCGGCTTGGGAGATGGCGTACGTCGAGCGCCTCGGCGTTTTGATCGACCCGTTCAAAATCCCCGTTAAGCCGGAGACGCAGGCAATCTGTGATCTGTTGGGCCTCGACGTGCACCGGCTCATCAGCAGCGGCTGCATGCTGATCGCCTGCAAAGACGGCGAAGAGATGTGCCGCGCGCTCGAAAAAGCCGGCATCCACACCACGGTGATCGGCCGCGCGATCGAGAGCGGCATGCGCATGCCGGACGGCCGCAAGATCGAACCGCCCGCCGCGGACGAAATCTATCGGCTGTTCTAGCGCTTTTCCCTTGTATTTGCCGTCGGGCTATGATAAAGTTAACAGTTGTAATTTGGGGGTAAATGCGGATGCGCAGCATGACCGGCTATGGAAAAGGAACGCATAGCGCCGACGGGCGTGAGCTGACGGTGGAACTAAAGTCCGTCAACCACCGCTACCTCGACGTTTCCATGCGCCTTCCGCGGCACCTCTCCTTCCTCGAGGACGTGTTCCGAACGATGCTGTCCGAGCGGCTCGCGCGCGGGCACGTGGACGTGTACGTCGGCTACCGCAACACGCGCTCCGACGCGCGGACCGTGCGCATCGACACGGACCTGCTGTCCGCCTATGTCGCCTCTGCGCGCGCGGCCAACGCCATGCTTTCGCTGCAGGACGACCTCACGCTGTCGAACTGCCTGCGGCTGCCGGACGTGGCCGAGATCGCCGAAGCCGACGAGGACCGCGAGGCCGTATCCGCCGTCGCGCGCAATGCGTTGGAGCTTGCCGTCGCGGAGCTGATCGGTATGCGCGAGCTCGAGGGCGAGCGGCTGAAAACCGACCTTTCCGCCCGGAACGAAACATTGCTCGCACTGGCCGAGGAGATCGCGCTGCGCGCGCCGTGTGTCGTCGAGGAATATCGCCAGAAGCTGACCGAGCGCGTCGAGCAGTTGCTTGGCAGCGTCGAAATCGACCGCGCGCGGCTGGCCACGGAGGTCGCGCTGTTTGCGGACCGCGCGAGCATCGACGAAGAAATCGTGCGGCTGCGCAGCCACGCCGCGCAGATGCGGCTGCTGCTGGCCGACAGCGAGCCCGCCGGCCGCAAGCTGGACTTCGTCGTGCAGGAGATGAACCGGGAGTTCAACACGATCGGCTCCAAGGCCAACGACGGCGAGCTGACCCGCCGCGTGCTGCTCGCCAAGGCGGAGATCGAGAAGATCCGCGAGCAGGTGCAGAATATCGAGTAGACCACCCGCCTCTCTCTGGAAAACCCGGCGTTTACTGGCGGAACGCGCCAAAACGGGCGCCGAACTATAAATAACAGGATGTGCATCGTCCGAAGGAGAAACCCATGAGCTTTCGGCTTGTCAATATCGGCTTTGGAAACATCGTCTCCGGCGGCCGCGTAATCGCGATCGTCAGCCCGGAGTCCGCGCCGATCAAGCGCATCGTGCAGGAGGCCCGCGAGAACGGCCGCTTAATCGACGCCACCTGCGGAAGGCGCACGCGCGCCGTCGTCATCACGGACAGCGACCACGTGATCCTCTCCGCCATACAGCCCGAGACCGTGGCCAACCGCCTCGACTCCAAGCTCGACGAACCCGAGGAGTAGCTTAGAACTATGCCCGAACCCGTCGAAAAGCGCAGCGGACTTCTGATCGTCGTTTCCGGCCCCGCCGGCGTCGGCAAGGGCACGATCGACGGAAGACTTTTATCGCGCCATCCGAACATGGTGCTGTCCGTGTCCGCCACAACGCGAAAACCCCGCCCCTGCGAGGTCGACGGCGTGCATTACTCGTTCATCAGCGAGGCGGAGTTTTGCAAACGGATCGAGGAGGACGCGTTCCTTGAGCACATGCGCGTGTTCGACACGGACTACTACGGCACACCCAAGGAGCCGGTGCTGCGGCACCTGTCCGAGGGGCGCGATGTGCTGCTCGAGATCGACGTGCAGGGCGCAATGCGCGTGCGCGAGAAATTCCCGGAAGCCGTGCTGGTGTTCATCGCCCCGCCGGACATGAACACGCTGAAAAAGCGATTGATCGGACGGCACACGGAGTCCGCGGAGTCCATCGAACGGCGGTTTGCCACGGCGCACGCCGAACTGAAATATATCGACCGGTACGATTATATCGTGCTGAATGAGGATATCGACATTGCCGTGATCCGGATGGAGAGCATCGTCTGCTCCGAAAAATGCCGCATCTTGCGCAACCGGTACCTCGTCGAACGACTGACAAAAGGAGTGATTGAATTATGATGAATCTACCGCTCAACGAACTGGTGAAAAAGACCGGGTGCCGTTATATGCTCGTGACCGCCGTTTCGCAGCGCGCAAGACAGCTGCAGGCGGATCCGGACAAGCTCGGAGAACGCAAACCCGTATCAGTCGCGGTGGATGAGCTCTATCATGGTAAGCTGACGCTCGAATTTCCCAAAGAGTATTATCAGGATTAGCGGCTGACCGAAAAAGACTCTATAACGGTTTGACGTTCTTCTGAGCCCGCTTGCGGGCTATTATGTGTTTTGGAAAAACTCCGCCATAGCCGTCATATAAAGGGGGGTGAACGCCTGTGTATTGCAAGGTGCTTGTGGACATCGCGCACGCGAACGTGGACCGGCTGTTCACCTACGCTTTTGCGGAAGGGACCGCCGTCGTGCCCGGCGCGCACGTGCTCGTACCGTTCGGCGGCGGCAACCGGGCAAAGGAGGGCTTCGTGCTCTCCGTCTCGGAGCAAAACGATGCGAACGTAGCCACAAAGGACGTGCTGCGCGTGCTCGAACCCTTCCCCGTGCTGCTGCCCGACCAGATCGAGCTGGCTTACTGGCTCAAAAACAGCTACGATTGTCTGCTCGTCGACGCGCTGCGGCTGATGATCCCGCCCATGCTGCGCGGACAGCGCGCGCATGAGAAGATCGAGCGCACGGTCGCTGTCGCGCCGGGCCGCGACGGGAACGAACTGCTTGCCTCGCTGCTCGACAAGAGCGGCAAAAAGCGCGCAATAAAGCAGTACGAGGTGCTCGAACTGCTGATTACGACCGGGCTGACCATGTCCGTTTCCGACGTGTCCGCCTGCGTGCCGAACGCCGCCCCGGCGATCCGCGCGCTGATTGAGCGCGGATACCTTGTGGAGAGCGGGCATGTGACGTTCCGCATGCCGATGGCCGGCGCGGTCACGTCCGACCGCGAGGTAGCGCTTACAAGCGCGCAGCTCGCCGCGGTCAAAGCGGTGTCGGACGCCATTGCCGCCGCAAAAGCGGACACCTTCCTGCTGCACGGCGTGACCGGCTCCGGCAAGACGGAGGTCTACATGCGCTGCATCCGCGCCTGCCTCGATAACGGCAAAAACGCGGTCCTGCTCGTGCCGGAGATCTCGCTGACCCCGCAGACCGTGGCGTTGTTCCGCGCCAGGTTCGGTGACGAGATCGCTGTGCTGCACAGCAAGCTCTCCGACGGCGAACGCTACGACGAGTGGCGGCGCATCCGGCTCGGCCGCGCGCGCGTGGCCGTCGGCGCGCGCAGCGCGATCTTCGCGCCCATGCCCGATATCGGCCTGATCGTCGTGGACGAAGAGCACGAGACGAGCTACCAGAGCGAGATCTCGCCGCGCTACCAAGCGGTGGACGTTGCGGCAAAGCGCGCGCTGCTCGCCTCGGCTCCGCTGCTGCTCGGGAGCGCCACGCCGCAGCTGTTGAGCTACTACCGCGCCACGACCGGCCGCTACCGGCTGCTGCGCTTGCCGGACCGCGTGCAGAAACGTCCATTGCCCGAGGTCGAGATCGTCGACATGCGCGAGGAGTTCCTCTCGGGCAACAACGGCATATTCAGCGCGCGGCTGACCGAGTTGCTGCAAAGCTGCTTTGCAAAGTCGCAGCAGGCGATGCTGTTTTTAAACCGCCGCGGCTACAGCACATTCGTCTCCTGCCGCGCCTGCGGCGCCGTCGTGGAGTGCGAGAACTGCGACCTCTCGATGACGTACCACAAGCTCGAGGACCGCATGGAGTGCCATTTCTGCGGCAACAGCAAGAGCGTTCCGCGCGTGTGCCCGAGCTGCAAAAAGCCGTTTATCAAGTACTTCGGCATCGGCACCGAGCAGGTGGAGGAGCAGGCAAAGAAGCTCTTTCCCGGCGTCAACGCGCTGCGCATGGACACGGACACGGTGCGCGGCAAGAACGACGCGCAGACCATACTCGCGGCATTTGCCTCCGGAGAAGCGCAGCTCCTCATCGGCACGCAGATGATCGCAAAGGGCCTGGACTTTCCCAACGTGACGCTCGTCGGCGTGGTTGCCGCCGACAGCATGCTGCGCTTCCCCGACTACCGCAGCACGGAGCGCACGTTTCAGCTTTTGACGCAGGTGGCCGGCCGCGCGGGACGCGACAGCTCCCCCGGCCGCGTGGTGATACAGACCTACTCGCCGAATCACCCCGCGATCCGCTTCGCCAAAAGCCACGACTACGAGGGATTCTTCCGCTACGAGCTGCTGGAGCGGCAGAAGGCGCTGTTCCCGCCGTTTTCGCTCTTTCTTCGCGTCCTGTTCACGGGACCGGACGAAAAGCAGGTGTTCACCTCCGGCGAAGACTGCGGCAAAGCGCTCGAAGCCGAAATTCGCGCCCTGCTCGGCAGGGACGCGGACCGGGACCTTTTGATGATCTCGGCCTCCCCCGCCCCGGTGAAGCGAAAGAATCGCGATTACCGGTACCAGGTGCTCGTCAAGCTCCTGCGCACCGAGAACACCGCGCGTGTCATACGGTTTGTCTACGAGTTTATGCGCGAGCGCCGAAACGAGGCGTTTGCGTGCGTCGAGATCAACCCGCAGGACATGCTCTGACAAGAAATATAAAGGGATAATATGGAAAATAAAGAAAACCAATCCTCCGTACGCCGCAAAACGAACTGGAAGCTGATCGGTTCGCTGACCAAGGGGTACTGGCCGCACCTGATTGCCGGCGCGGTCAGCGTGTTCCTCGCGGCCGCGGCCTCGTTTGCGGCTCCTTTTGTGACGAGCTTTACGCTCGACTATGTGATCAAGGGCATGGCCGTCCGCATGCCCGCGTTCCTGGGCAACTGGCTTGACGCGCTCGGCGGCCGCGAATACCTCTCGTCGCACCTGTACCTGTGCGCGATCGCGTTCGTGCTGTTCACGCTGTTCAACGGCTTCTTTGCGTTCTGGCGCAGGCGCGAGACCGCGTTTGCGTGCGAGGGCATGGCCAAGCGCACGCGCGACCGGCTGTACCGCCACCTTGAGGACGTGCCCTACGACTATCACAAGCACTCGAGCACGGGCGACCTTGTGCAGCGCTGCTCGTCGGACGTGGAGACCGTGCGCCGGTTCGTGTCCGTCCAGCTGATGGAGGTCGTGCGCACGATCGTCATGGTCGCCGTGGCCGTCACGGTCATGTACTCGATCCACGTGAAGATGGCGGTCTTCTCGACCGCCGTGCTGCCGCTGCTGACCGCAAGCTCGTTTGTGTACTTCCGGTACGTGCGCAAGTACTTCACGACGTCCGACGAGGCCGAGGGCGAGCTCTCGACGTTTCTGCAGGAGGACCTGACCGGTATCCGCGTCGTGCGCGCGTTCGGCCAGCAGGCTTCTCAGGTCGAGAAGTTCACCGCGCTCAACGCTTCGTTCCGTGAAAAAACGTACCGGCTGATCCGTCTGCTCGGCTTCTACTGGGGCTTTTCGGATATGGCCGGGTACGTCCAGATTCTCCTGTCGCTGTGCGCGGGCGTGCACTACGCCGCGACGAGCGGCTTCACGCTCGGTAACGTGACGCTGTTTGCCACGTACACCGGTATGCTGACCTGGCCCATGCGCCAGCTCGGCCGTATCCTGGCCGACCTCGGCAAGGCGTCCGTCTCGCTCGGCCGTTTGGACGAGATATTTGAGGCGCAGCTCGAAAAGGAGCCCGGCAAGGCGCTCGGAGCGGACATGAGCGGCGACATCGTGTTCGACCGCGTGTGCTTTGGGTACGACCGGTTCAACGACGTGCTCGACGACGTGAGCTTCACGGCCCGCCGCGGCCAGACCGTCGCGATCCTCGGCTCGACCGGCTCGGGCAAGTCGAGTCTTGTGCAGCTTCTGCAGCGGCTCTACCAGTGCACGTCGGGCCGGATCACGATCAACGGCACGGACATCAACGACATCGAGCACGGGCACCTTCGCCGCAACATCGGCATCGTGCTGCAGGAGCCGTTCCTGTACTCGCGCACGCTTCTCGAGAACATCCGCATCGTCAACCCCGCGGCCTCTCTCGAGGAGGTGTACGACGTGGCGCGCGTGGCGTCCGTGCACAATGTGATCCTGGAGTTCGACAAGGGCTACGAGACGCTCGTCGGCGAGCGCGGCGTCACGCTGTCCGGCGGCCAGCAGCAGCGCGTCGCCATCGCGCGGACGCTGATGCAGAAAGCGCCGATTTTGATCTTCGACGACTCGATGAGCGCCGTGGACACGGAGACGGACGCGGAGATTCGTAAATCCCTGCAGTCGCTTCGGCACGACGGCATTACGTTCATCATCTCGCACCGCATCACGACGCTGTGCGAGGCGGACGTGATACTCGTGCTCGAGAACGGAAAGCTCGTGCAGCAGGGCACCCACAACGAGCTCATGCGGCAGGACGGAATGTACCGGCGCATCGCCGAAATTCAGGACATGGCGCGCGAGTTTGCCACCGCCCCGGAAGGAGGCGAAAGATAGATGACGGATTATATTGAAGAACAGGACTTTTCGGAACAAAAAGTCGACGCAAAGCTGTGGAAACGCATGTTCCGGTACGCGTTCCGCTATAAAAAAATCGTATGGACGACCGTTGTCGCACTATTTCTCGTCGCGGGAATCGACGTGGCCTACCCCGTGCTGAGCCGGTACGCGATCGACGCGTTCATCGTGCCGCGCACGACCGACGGCATCGTGCCGTTTGCCGCCGTGTACATGGCGCTCGTAACCGTGCAGTGCCTCAGCGTCGTGCTGTTCATTTTGCGCTGCGGCCGGCTCGAGATGACGGTGTCGTACGATATCCGCCAGGAGGCGTTCATCAAGCTCCAGAACCTGTCGTTCTCGTTCTACGACCGCACTGCCGTCGGGTATCTGATGGCGCGCATGGTGTCGGACGTGGCCAGGCTCTCCGAGATGGTCGCGTGGAGCATCGTCGACGTGCTGTGGTCGACGTTCTACGCGGTCGGCTGCATCGCCACGATGTTCGCGCTCTCATGGAAGCTCGCGCTGATCGTGCTCACCGTGCTGCCCCCGCTGTTCCTTACGAGCATGTTCCTGCAAAAGAAGATCCTCAGGTACCAGCGCAAAGCCAAGAAGCTCAACTCGCGCATCACCAGCTCGTTCAACGAGGGCATCATGGGCGCGATGACGACCAAGACGCTCGTGCGCGAGCAGGCCAACGCGGACGAGTTCAACGAGCTGACCGAGAACATGCGCAGAACGTCGATCCGCTCCGCGCTGCTCAACGCGGCGTTCTTCCCGCTCGTGATCTCGCTCGGCGCGATCGGCACGGGCCTCGCGCTGTACTACGGCGGCAGCGGCGCGCTCGACGGCGCGCGCGCTTTTATCGGCGCGATCTCGGTCGGTACGCTCGTGGCGTTCGTATCGTACACGACGCAGCTGTTCGACCCGATTCAGCAGCTCGCGAACATCTTCGCCGAGCTGCAGGGCGCGCAGGCGTCCGCGGAGCGCGTGCTGACGCTGATCGACACCGAGCCCAGCGTCATCGACCGGCCGGACGTGATCGAACAATACGGCGATACGCTGCACCCGAAGAAGGAGAACTGGGAGGAACTGATCGGCGACGTGACGTTCGAGCACGTCTCGTTCTCCTACAAAGAGGGCGAAACCGTGCTGTCGGACTTCTCTCTCGAGGTAAAGGCCGGCCAGACTACCGCGCTCGTCGGCGAGACCGGCGCTGGCAAGAGCACGATCGTGAACCTGATCTGCCGGTTTTACGAGCCGACGAGCGGCCGGATTCTGATCGACGGCCGCGACTACCGCGACCGCTCGCAGCTCTGGCTGCAATCGCACCTTGGGTACGTGCTGCAGACGCCGCACCTGTTCTCCGGCTCCATCCGCGACAACATCGCGTTCGGGCGGCCGGACGCCACGTTCGAGGACGTCCAAAGCGCCGCGAAGATGGTGCGCGCGGACGAGTTCATCGAAAAGATGGACAAAAGCTACGACACCGAGGTCGGCGAGGGCGGC
>CAZKGE010000001.1:41225-42225 GCA_964552065.1 uncultured Oscillospiraceae bacterium
AAGCTCTTCGTGCTCGACGAGGCGACCAGCTCGATCGACACCGAGACCGAGCAGCTCATTCAGGACGCGGTCACGTGCGTGCTCGAGGGACGCACGAGCTTCGTCGTGGCGCACAGGCTCTCGACCATCCGGAACGCTGATCGCATACTGGTCATCCGCGGCGGCAGGGTCGTCGAGTCCGGCAAACACGACGAGCTGCTCGCCTTGCGCGGGTACTACCACGACCTGTACACGCATCAATTCAACGAGGAGGCCGTCATGGAAACCCTGCAGGTTTCCCGCTGACGGGCGCGCGCATGCTGCTAAACGTTCCATGGCAACGGCTCGCGATCATTGTCCCGCTTGTATTCCTGTCGGGGCTGATGGACGCGATCGCGGGCGGCGGGGGTTTAATCTCGCTGCCCGCCTATCTCTTGGCCGGCGTTTCGCCGCACCAGGCCGTCGCGACGAACAAGCTCTCGAGCTCGATCGGCACGACGATCTCGACCGCGCGGTACATTCAAAACGGCTGCGTCGACTGGTCGCTCGCGGCGCCGAGCGCGGTCCTCGCCATCCTCGGCGCGGCCGCGGGCGCACGACTGATCCTGTTCGTGCCGGAGTCGGTCATGCGGTACTTCCTCATCGCCGTGCTGCCGCTTGTAGCGCTGCTCGTGCTCAAAAAGCGGGACTTCTCCGCGCTGGAAGGCGAGCCGCCGCCGCGCGCCAGGCAGTTTGCGATCGTGTCGGCCGCGTCGCTTATCATCGGCATGTACGACGGCTTCTACGGCCCCGGCACCGGAACGTTCATGCTGCTCGTGCTGACGCAGATGGCGCATCTGACCGTGCGCACGGCCAGCGGCAACGTCAAGGTCATGAACCTCTCGTCGAACCTCGGTTCGCTCGCGGTATTCCTGATCAAGGGCCAGGCCATCCTGCCGCTCGGGCTGATGGCCGGCGCCGCGGCGCTGGCCGGGCAGTACATCGGCGCGGGACTCGTGCTGTCCAACGGCGCGAAGGTCGT
>CAZKGE010000002.1:0-31664 GCA_964552065.1 uncultured Oscillospiraceae bacterium
GTCATCGTAAACGGCGGCAGCGTGATATTCAACGGCATGGTGCTGGTTGCGGGCGGCGCGACGCTGGACGTCACCGCGACAGTCGACGCCGGCGCGGGCGGCGCGGTTTCGTTCAACGGGATCGTTGCCATTGCCGCCGCGACGCTCAACGTGACCGCGGCCGGTGACATCTCGTTTACCAGGGGGCTGACCGCCGCGGACACCTTCACCTATGGCGGCGTTACGTACGACGTATACAGCGATGGCGATCAAAAGACGTACTTTAAGCACGGCGGCAGCTACTACACGTTCGACGAATCCGACGGCAGCATGGATCCGGTGGCGTCCGCGCCCGTCGGGGTCACGCAGGTCCGCGGCAGCGCCGTCGATCTTGACAGCTCGGCGGGCGGCCTGGCGGTCATAAGCGGGGACGGCGACTATAAGCTGACCGCGCTGAATACGGACCTAATTATCGACGTGTACGGCGATATTCAAATCGACACGCTCATCGCGTCCGGTTCGGACGTCAACATCGAATCCACGGCGGGCGGCGTCACCGGCGGCAGCTGGTCTGTGACCGACTCCGACGCGGCGATCAAAGCCGCCGGCGCGCTGACCGGCGGCGCATGGAGCTTAATAAACTCCGACGCGACCATCGAAGCCGGCGGCGCGCTGACCGGCGGCGCATGGAGCTTTACAAACTCCGGCGCGACCATCGAAGCCGGCGGGGCGCTGACCGGCGGCGCATGGAGCTTTACAGACTCCGACGCTTCGATCAAAGCCGGCGGCACGCTGACCGGCACCGGCGCGTGGAGCTTTACAAACAGCACGGCGAACATCGAGGCGGCGCAGGATATCGCGCTCGCCGGCGGCCTGACCGTGAACAACAAGGACGCCGCCTCGGCAAAGGCCGTTTCCGTCACAAGCACGTACGGCGGCTTTGCCAGCCCGATCGTTTCCATCACGGGCAGCGACGCCGCGGGCGGCAGCTACGCGGTGAACGCCGAAACCGACATCTACATCGGCACGCTCACGTCAACGAACGCGGACGGCACGATCACCTCCGCAAACGGCAGGATCGACGGCGGCGCGTGGAGCGTCACGGGCGGCGGCTTAAGCGCTGAAGCGGAGAACGATATCGTGTTCACCGGGGGTCTTGCCGTAAACAACACGAGCGCCTCCGCAAAGACCGTGTCCTTGACCAGCGTGAGCGGCGGCATAAGCATCCCGGCCGTCAGCGTCACGGGCGGCAGCTACGCGGTGAACGCCGAAGCGGACATCGACATCGAAACGCTGACTGCGGAAAACGCGGACGGCACGATCGCCTCCGCAAACGGCAAGCTCGACGGCGGCACATGGAACATCACCAGCGGCGCTTTGAGCGCCGAGGCCAAGGGCAACGTCACGCTGACCGACGGCCTGATCGTGGACAACAGCGCGGCAGCCGGGAAACTCGTTTCGATCATCAGCAATCTTGGCGGCTTTAGCAGCGGCCGGCTCGACGTGACGGGCGGCAAGCTGGAGATTGCGGCCGCGAAAGATATCGGGATCGGCGACTTTGACGCAGTGGATTGCGAGAGCGTCGCTCTCTCCGCGCTCAGCGGCGGCGGCTATGTAACATACGACGACGAGGAAAACGCCACGGGCGGCGGTTCGATCTCGGGCGAAAACTGGACGCTGACGAACGTAACGCGCGCGGACGTGGTCGCGTACCACGGCGTCACAATCGACACAGCCGTCACGCTTGACCATGCGTCGCTGAACCTGGCCTCGACGACCAAGGGCTTTGCCGCGCAGGCCGTAAACGTGACGAATGGCAGCAGCCTGACCGTCCGCACCGCGACCGACATCGCGATCGACCACCTCAGCGGCAAGGCCAGCAAGATCACCATGACCTCGCTGCACCGGGGCGGCCGGTCGGTCGGCAAGCGATTCGACGCCGCACATGGCGACGCCACGGGCGGCGGCAAGCTGATCGCGGCGACGATCGACTTGGTCGGCTGCGAGACCGAGATCACCACCTGGGACGACATCGTTGTGAGCGAGAAGCTCGAAGCGTCCGAGGACGAGGACGACCCAGACCCAGACCCAAGCATACTCACGATCACCTCCGTCGCCGGCGGCTTTACGCTCGTTGACGGCGGCGCGGCCGAAACCTTCCTGCGGGTCGTTGATACGCAGTTTGCGCTCCACGCGGCCGCGGACGTCGCCATCGACCACTTGATCAGTATAAACAGCAACGTAGCGATCACCGCGCTTGCCGGCGCGGACGGGTACGCGGTCGAAGCGATCGCGTCCGCGGCGGGCGGCGGCGACTTTACCGCAAAGACCGTTTCCGTCACGAACGATACGGCAACCCCCAAGACGGCGTCGATCCTCGCCTGGACGGACCTTACTATCGCGAGCGATGAAAACGACGATGGCAGCGGCCTGTCGGACAACAACGTGCTCTCCGCGGTGAACGCCGGGACGGGTTCGCTGACGCTTTCGCTCAACGCCAGGACGGGCAACCTGCTCTCCGACAGCTGGTTTGACGGCTGGTATTTCGACAACGCCACAGCCACGCTCGAAGCGGGCGGCATGATCGTGACGCGGGATTCCGTCGCCGTCGTGAACGGGTCGCTCGTGACGATCACCGCGATAACCGACGCGCCCGCTTCCGTCGACATCGGTGGCACGCGCTACGCCGTCTACGAGGACAGCGACGGGGTCCGCCACTACACGGTGGACCCGAGCGTGAACGGCGACTGGTACACGATGTCCGTCACGCTGCCGTACCACCTCGAAAAGGTCTATATGACGACGTGGACGCCGGCGGGTTCTGCGGGCGGCACGCTGTATCTTAAGGTCACAACCGCGACAAAGACGCTGACCCGCGTGTTCGGCGGCACGTTCACGTGCGCCGACTACGTGTGGGATTCCGATGGGGACCGGGTTGTCGGCAGCGGCGACGCGCGCGAGGAAAGCGCCGTCACCGTCGACGGCATCAGCGTTTTGACCGTGCATACCGCGCACGATACTTCGATCGAGCACCTGGGTATCACCGGCGATAGCGAGGTCAATGTAACCTCCGACGCGGGCAGCGCCAGCTTCCGCACCGTCCATGCAAACGACAGCGCGCTCACCGTGACCGCGAATAAGGACATCGCGATCCGCGATTCCCTGACGCTGGAAAACGGCAGCGCGGCGATCCTGACTGCCGAGGCGGGCGGCCTCTACAGCGCCGACAGCGCCGATAACGAGCAGGGCGGCTGTCAGTTCTTCCGCCTGACGGATTCCGCGCTGACGATCGATGCGCATACAAACGTCGTGCTCGACCATCTGACGGCGACGAACTGCACAATCGACGTCACGGCGGCGACAGGCAGCTTTGCGGGCAAGACGATCGAGCTTGCCAACACCACGGCAACCTACGTTATCTATGGCGATATCGTGCTGGAGAGCGACGAAAATGACGCGCCGGAGCACCATCCCTACGGCAACGTCCTTGTCGCGACGGACAGCGACGTCACGTTTACAAGCACCGCCGGCGACCTGCTTTCCGACAGCATCCACGACTCGTGGGAGATCATGGACTCGATCCTGCGCGTGACGCTCGACGCCGGCAGCCTGATCGTGCGCGACTCCGTGTCGATTATAGGCAGCACCGTTTCGATCACGGCAAAGACCGGCTTTGCGGCCACCGACGAATTCGGCGGGACAACATACTATAAGTACAGCGACGGCATACGCACGTTCTACACGCTCGACGCGATCCGGACCGACGGCTCCGTGTTCTACATCGAGTCGGCGCTGACGCCGGGCCTCCTGCTTGCGTACGACGTCTCCGCGCTGACGCTACGGCAGCTGTTCAACGGCCGCGTAATCACCGCCGATTACCGCAAGGGCGATAACCCGCTCTGTCCCGAGGAGAACGTGACGGGGCGCGAGGAAACGTTCTGGCAAGTGACGGACAGCACGCTCACGATCAACGCGTCGTCCGAGGTGGAGATCAGCCACTTTACGGCGGAGAATTCCGCCGTGACCATCACATCGCTGACCGCGGGCGGAAATATGACGACCGCGGCGGGCGGCGCAAACGGCGGCGGCGGATACACAGGCAAGACGCTCCGCTTCATCGGCGGCGCTGACCGCGATACGCTGCAGCTGTTGGTCTGGGGCGACATCGTCATTTTCAATGACGAGAACGACAACGACGACGTCCACGGAGCCGACGTATTTACGCTCACGGACGCCGACGCCGCGCTCACCTCGGCAAACGGCGGCGTAAACTCCGGCAGCGTCCACGACCTGTGGACGATCGCGCGCAGCACGCTGACCGTCACGGCGAAGAATGACGCCGATATCGGCGAGGGCGGCGCGTTCACCGACAGCAGCGTCCGCTTCGTCCTGCGCACCGGCGGCTTTACCGCCAACGATTCCGATACGAACAAGGATACCTGCGACGGCGACAGCATCGTCGCCGGCAGGGACGAAAGCGCGCTCACCCTGACCCACGCCACGCTGACGGTGCAGGCGGCCGGTAACATCGAGATCAGCCACATGATCCTCGTGGATTCCGTCGCGACGCTCTCCAGCCTGGCCAACGCCGCCGGGGAAAGCGTCGCCTACGGCGGCACCGCCGCAAGGGGCGGCGCGTTTACCGCGCGCACAGTCACCGTAGTAAACAGCGCGCTGCGGCTGGACATCTGGGACGATCTGACCATCGCGAACGACGAGAACGACGGCGCGGCCTATCATAACGGCGGCAATGTGCTGACCGTCTACAGCGACGGCGTCAGCGCGAAGGTCGAATGGGCCTCGACGCCGGCCGATCCGGTCTACCGCGGCGTCACGATCCTAAGCCACATCGGCGGCGTCTACTCGAGCACCGACCACGACAGCTGGTATATCGAATCCTCCGTTGTGACGATCAACGTCATGGAGGACGTGGTCATCCGCGACACCGTGCGGGTGCTGGCAAGGCAGGAAAAGCTGTCCGTCAACGGCAAGACCTACACCGTCTACGATTACGACGGCATCACCTGCTATTACGACGGCGAGAGCTACTATCTGCTAGAAGGCGGCGCGCTCAAGCTCTTTGCCGAAACGGAGAACTTCTACGAGACGCACCTGATCAGCCAGAAAGGCTATCAGATCGTGCGGGACGGCGACGAATACTACTATCGCAAGCTCACCGGCGCCGGCGGCTACTTTGTCCTGACGGACGGCGACCTTACCAGCGTTACGGACGCGAATCTGATCGCGCGGCTGGCGGCTGCGCTGCCGCTGTCCTTTGGCGGCGCGTCGACGTTCGAGCTGTTTGAGAACCCGGGCGGCGGCGTCTACCTCAAGGTCAACGGGTACTTCTACTCCTTCGCGGGCGGGAGCTTCCTGCCGGTCGTCGACTTCTCGCGGATGAAGCCGGTGGACGGCTCCGCGCTGACCATCACGAGCTCGCATGGCGGGCTGGTCAACGCGGACTACGACGCCGCGGCATGCGGCAAGGATACGAAGCATCCCGGGCGCGAGGAGAGCGCGTGGATCGTCGACGGCTCCACGGTGACGGCGCAGATGGCCAAAGCGATCGAGATCAGCCACCTGACCGTTGACAACGCCGTTGTGACGCTGAGCAGCCTGACCATCGGCGGCGAGTCCGTGCCCGTGGGCACCGGCAGCTACACCGTCTGGTTTGCGAGCGATGAAGGGGCCAAGGGCACCCTCTATTACCGGCAGGGCGACAGGTTCTATCAATACGTCGCGGGCGCACTGGCCGCGGCAACGCCGGACATCGGCGGCCTCGTCGCCGTGAACGAGGGCACGAGTTACATCCTGTACCGGTACGCCGACGCGCTGTACTATCGCAGCGGGGACACGTATTACCTGTTCGTCGACGCCAACTACGTGATGAACCGTGAGGTTCTGTCCGACGAGGACCGGGAGGAACTGGTGTCCGTGTCGCCCGGCAGCGAATACTACGCCTACGTTTGCTGGGACGAAGTCAACCAGGTCTCGTGGCTGTACTACAAGGCGGCCAGCGCCTGGTATAAGCTCGACCTTACCATCGACGTAGACAGCGTGTTCCACGCGGTCATGAAGCTGGTAACGACGGCTGTCCCCTCGAACCTTGTGCAGGTCAAGGACGCCAGCACGGGCGGCTACTATGCATACAAGCTGTTCATGGACGAAAGCGACGGCAGACTCTACTACGTCTATGGGAACGGCTATTACGCCTACGAGCGCGAAACGTACACGATGGACGCGCAGACCGCCACGAGCATGGCGAGCATACTTAGCGACACGAGCGATCCGATCCGGCCCGTCGATCCCTCAATCGTGACGGGCGGCGGCGGATACAGGGGCAAGACCGTGGACGCCAGCGCGAGCAGGCTGACCGTCGACGTGTATGACGATATCACGATCGTAAGCGACGAAAACGACGCCTACGCCCGGCAGGGCGGGGACTTCTACGACATCGTGCTGAACGTGCGGGAGTGCAAGGCCGAGGACGGCGTGTACGACGCGGCCAGCGGCTCGACCGTCTTCCGCGGCGTATCGTTTACCAGCCGGAACGGCGGCATGGATTCCACCGACGACGATTACGCCGTGTGGAAGGACGACGCCGGCAAGCTCTACTTCGAGAAGGACGGCGTCTGGTATGAATACAACAGCAACGTCGTGCTCACGCCCGTGGGCAACGTGGACGAAGCGCAGCTGACGAAGGCCAAGTACGTCGTCGACGGCGCGACCGTTTATGCCGACGCCATCATCGACGGCTACACGGTCATGCAGGATGCGGCCGGCAACCGCTTCACCAAGATCGGTAGCGCCTGGTATGCGTTCAGCTACGATCCGGCGTTCAAGGCCGTCGACAAACCCGCGGGCACTCTGAGCCGCGTGGAAAACACGGACGAAAGCTACACCGGAGCGGAGCCGGGCACCATCTATCATAAGGACGAGGTGACCTACAGCCTCCGCCTCGGCAACACGCACCAGCAGAGCAGTTCATACAATCCGGCGTTTGAAGGCAAGCTCTACTTTGAAAAGAGCGGCGTGTATTACTATTATGATACCGTCAGCGGAGAGCTGGTCGCGGCCGAGGCGCTCAACAAGGACTTTATCGGCATCGCCGCGCTGCTCGACGTGGGCGCGGCCAACCGCTACGATTCGTGGCTGACCGATAATTCCACGTTCTACGTGGACGTCTACGACGACATCGACATACGGGATTCCGTGTTCTTCACGAACTGGACCGTCGCGTGCCTGGGCTCCAGCGCGGGCGCGCTGACCAACGCGGATTACTTCATCGATCACGACGGCGACGGTGTGGGCGACGTCCTCGAGCGCTCCAAGTGGAGCATCAAGAGCAGCTACGTCGATATGAAGGTCCACGGCAATATCCGTATCGACCACCTGTTCGCGGAGATTAGCTATGTGACGCTCACGAGCGAGTTTGGCGAGATTTCGTCCAAGACGTGGTATGTCCTCGGCGTGCGGCTCGACGTCAACTCCGGCGGCAAGGTGCAGGTCGTCAATATGGACGACGCCGGGGCCGTGCCGGTGCCCGCGGTGCAGATCATCTGGTGCGAGGACGATCTGATGATCGTGAGCGCGAAGGCCACCACGGCCGGAACGCCCGCCGAGAAGTTCATCGGCCTGCTTGTGAGCATCTTCTCCAAGCACGGCGGGTTTACGGCCTCGACCTGCGACGGCTACGTGTCCAATTCCAACACGGTCGACTTCTACGCTACGGCCAGCACCATCGACATCGAGGTCAGCGGCCAGGTATCGATGGCCGAGACCGAGATCAACGTGGAGGACCCGAACGTGGTCTTCCAGAGCGTGGGCAGGACGGCAAGCAGCTCCGCGGGCGAGATTATTACGGACACCGTGACCCACAGCGACATCTACCTGTACGATGCGGCCAAGGGGAAGCCCCGGACCATGATCGCGGCCAACTTCCCGGACCTTAGGGACCGCGCGTACGGCTCGGAGATGAACATCAAGAGCCACAACGGCGACTTTGCGGCCAACAGCTGGCAGATCGCGGGCGCGAAGATCATAAGCGACGCGACCGGCACGGAGCTGCTCTCCGCGAAGAAGGGCGTCACGAACGTCAACATCATCGTGCTTCGGGACATCGACCTGATCTACAACCTGTCGGAGCGGACGGCGGAGCATATCGCAAGGTACGGTGCGAACATCGCAAGCCGCGCCCTGACGATCACCGACGGCTCCATCGTCGAGCTGACCAGTACGGCGGGCTCCGTCGATATCCTCTACAATGCGGCCGGCTCGAACGACTCCGTGCCGAACATCGTCGTGACCGGCGAAGAGCTGCCCGCCAAGGAGCTCATAAAGCTGGGCAGGGCGAAGGACGCGGTGGCAGCATCGCTTGCGATCCATGCGTTTGACGACATCCGCACGGACGTGACCAGCGCCAGCTGCGCCGCGCTCGACTGGTATTCGCTGGGCGGCAGCATCTTCTTCGACCGCATCGAGGGCTACCGCACCGGTGTCCGGCTGGAGGCGAAGGGCGACATCTTCGCGTTGCACAACAGGACAAAGGACGGCCAGGTGCTGCACAACGTCATTCGCCTGACCGGCCGGGACGGCATGGGCGCGGACGGCGCGTCGAGCCTCGTGCTCAACGCGGGCGGCGACATCGGCAAGACCAGCGCCTGGACGTACCTCGACGTGGATTGCGGCGTCACGGTCGAACACGTCAACAACCTGTTTGTCGACCTGCAGCACCGCGACGCGAACGGCAGGTTCGTGACCATCCGCGATTACCTGATCACCTGCGGCTATACCGAGGCCGCCGCGGGGCTGATCGCGCAGTATTTGATCGAGACCTACGACGACCGCGATTACTTAAGCTACAGCGACGAGTTCTTCTACATCGTCATGCTGGATATCCTCTCCGACGCGGAGCTGCGGGATTGGCTGTACGCGCGCTCCAACACCGTGTACGGCGGCGGCGACTATACGTACGGCTGGGTGTACACCATAAAGCACGACGGCGCGCTCTCCGACGCGCTGCGGCAGATGGCGCTCGCGATGGCGCGCGGCAACGCAAGCGCCGCCACGATCGCCACGATCCGCGCGGCGTTCGGCAGCGCGATCGCGAACGAAATCGCCGTGCTGCTGGCCAATGCCGCCGACCCGTACGGGTATATCGCCGGCGGTGCCACCGCAGAGGACATCTTCGAGGATATCTTCGAAAAGACCTTCCTCAAGCACAGCATAAACGCGTACACCGGAACGGTCCGGATCGATCCCGCGTACGTGCGCGCCATGTTCAATAAGCTCTACGCGAGCGGCACGATCGCCTACGTGCAGGATACGGCCGGGAACGCGGTTGGGAACGGGACTATATTCGACCTTTCGACCTACCTGTTCAATACGGACGCGGCGTACCGCGACGCGGCGCTCACCGCGCTCTACAGCCGCGCGGTCAAGGCGAGCGCCGGCGCGCTCGATCCTTTGATCCAGCAGCGCGCGGCTGAGCAGAATAAGTACGACAAGGCCAAGGCCGACAAGCTGGCCGCCGAGGCCAAGATCGCCGCGGCAGAGCAGCTCATCCACGAAACGGAGCAAAAGGAAGCGTACCTTAGAGCGCAGATCGACGCGCTGCTGCTGAAGACCCCGCTGCCGACGGGCCAGATCAATGCGCTTTCCGCGCAGGTCAACGCGCTCGGCGTGACCTACAGCGCGCAGAACGCTTTGATTACCACGGCAGAGGCCGCGGTCGCCGACGCGAATACCCGTATGGCAAACGCGCAGCAGGCGATGGATACGCTCAACACGCGGATCGCGCAGATCAACGACGCCTACGCCGAATACAATAGGGACGGCGGAAAGAGCGCGATTCGCAACACCGAGGCAAACCTCAAGGAAACCAATGCTGCCGCAGCGGAGCTGACGCAGCTTTGCGCGCGCACCTACGACATCTACGACGTGTCCGGCGCCGCGTACTATTCCGACGGGACCGGCATGTTTGTGCTGAACGACTGCATCCTCTACACGACCTATTTTGTGAACGGCGCCATGCGCTTTAGTGGCGGGGACGGCTGGTATACGCTGGTCAACGGCGAATTCGTCCGCACATCGACGCCGTCGGATACGGACACAAAGGTGCTCGCAACGCGGGAAGCCCTAAGCGCGGTCCTGCTGGGCGCGGGCTACACGCTGTGGATCGACGAAACCGGCGGCGCGCGCACCATCTATTACAGCCTGGACGGCGCCAGCTTCTGCACATATTCGGCGGGGCGCGCCTCCGTCGAGCAGAACGTGCACGAGGCGGAGGGCAGGCTTGCCGACGCCGCGCAGGCGATCAACGACGCAAGGGCGGCGATGGCGCTTGCCAATGGTGCGCTGCTCGTCGCGCCGGACCTTGCGGCACGCATCGCGGCCTATGCGGCGCTCGTGGCCGCGCAGGGAATGCTGAATACGGCGTTGGCAAACGGCCAGAGCGTGCTCGCCGCCGTAAACGCCATGCTGGGCACCTTAAACGGCGAGGGCACCTACTCCGAAGAATCGCTCACCGACGCCGTCAATCAAGCGGCGCTGCTGCTGAACAACCTCGGCGTCGCCGGCGAGTACGGCGGTTCGGCGGCCGAAGCCGTCCAGACCGCGGAGGACTTCCTCGCCGAAGCGCACAACCTGCTCAAGCGCGAACAGGCCGCCTGGGCCGCCGCCAAGGTGGACTATGAAGCCAAGCTGGCCGTCTACACCGCGAAGCTCGCGGCCGAAAAGAAGCTGACGCCCGGCACCCCGCAGTATACGCTGGCCGAGCAGGAACGCATCGACGCGGAGGCGGAGAAGGACGCCGCGCTGGCGCTGCTCCTGACGTTCACCGAGGACCCGGCGCGCCAGATCAACGCCGCCGGGAACGGTTCGCTGGACCGTGCGTGGCGGCTGGTCGCCGAGGCGCAGACCGCGCTGGATGCCGCAAGGGCGAGCGTCATGGCGCTGCGGACCGCCGCCGACCAAGCGCGCAAAACCCGCGAAAAGCTGATCAACACCCAAGTCGACGAGGATGCGCGCGTGGCGGACATCAAGATCGGCGAGATTACCGGCGAGGCCTATGTCTACAACGAGGGCGACATCGTGCTTACCGTGGACCGCACGATCGACGTGCCGACCCATGTGGAGCTTGACGAGGGCGATATCACGCTCGGCAACATCTATTCCGAGCGCGGCGACATCACGATTACAAACCGCACCCTGTATCAGGTGTTCGAGTACGCCTACACGGACCCCGTCACGCTGATTGCAACGGTTTCCGAATACTACCTGGCCGAAAACGGCACCGTGCACGTGCTCGACGCGCTCGGCCGCCTGATGGCGCAGACGGCGGTCAAGAAAGCCGATCTGACGGCTGCCGGCACGCTGCTCGGCGTCTACGTCGGCGGCGGCAGCATACTGGGTGCAAAACTTGACGATGCCAACCCGCTCTACAGGGATCAGGAGAGCACGGAGCCGGGCGCGAACAACTACAAGAACGACGCGGTCAACGACGAGAATCAGGACGAGACCGTGCACGTCAACGGCAAGCTGCTGACCTTTGTTGCCAAGGGCAATATCGGCACGGCCGCGAATCCGCTTCTCACCGAGCAGCGCGGCAACGCGCCCGTCAAGGTCGTCAACGCCGACGAGGAGCTGTATCTTGGCCAGGGCGCAAACGAGACGACGCACAAGACCGCGTTCGACACCTGGTTTGCCGAGCGCTTTGAGGAACTGCTCGACCCGCTGCGCGATCTCGGCCTGACCGGGGAGACGCAGCCGACGCCGGTTTTGGTCGCGCTCCTTCTCGCGGTCGGCGCGAAGCTGAACGCCGCTTGGACGATAGACGATCTGCGCAGCGCGCTGAAGACCGCCAATGAAACGGGCGGCGCCTGGTACAATCTGTTGAACATCGGGCATCTCCCGTACCTGCTCGCGCTCGAGGTCGCGGTCCGGTACGACTGGCTGCGCGTGGACGACCGCGAGACCGGCACCGACCTGAACGCGCGTTCGGAGACGGGCGGCGTGTTCATCAGCGAGCTGACCGGGAACATGAACATCGGCGAGATCTACGCCCGCGGCGATGTCGCGCTCTCGGCGCCGGGCAGCGTCACGAGCACGCTGACGGCGGACGAACTGAATCAGAACAAGCTGAACATCGAGGCCGACGGCTCGGTCAAGGTTACGGCAGCAGCCGGCAGCGTCGGCACGAGCGATCATCCGCTGTATGTCAACATCGGCAACTACGATTCCGCCGACTACGCCTGGTATCGGGACACGAAGCCCGCGGGCTTTAAGCAGGGCGCGCACATGGGCGGCCAAATGAGCTCGGTGAGCGTTGGCGGCGTCTATCTTCGGAGCGAGGATAACCTCGTACTGAACATGGAAAGCGACGTGCGCATCGTCGAGGTCGAGACCGTCCGCCTCACCAGCGCGGCTCCGAACGCGGCCGGCGACATCGCCGTCCACGACATCGGCGGCAGCGCGACGGCGGCTCTCGCCGGCTATGCCAACAGCCTCGGCAGCGTGACGGTGACGAGCACGGTAAACATCGGTACCAAAGCGTCCCCGTTTGAGATCGCCTCGGTGGTGGACGCGGCCAAGGCCGTTTACGGCACCGTTACGCTCGAGGGCGGCAACGTCTATGTGAATCAAAAGACCGGCGACGCGATCCTCGACTCCGTGATCGCGCGTGGCGATCTCGTGCTGACCGTTCCGAACGGCAGCATCATCGACGCGGGCAGCAGCGGTATCAACGAGCTGCTCAGACGGCTCCGCGAGGCGTTGCTGAACGCAAACGAAACGAAGAACGCGCTGGACGCGCTGCTGGCGCTGAAGGATGCAATCACCAACAGCGGCGCTTCCCGAAAGGCGGCTATCGACGCGCTCGACGCTGCCACCGCGGCGCTTACGGCGGCGGCGGGCGTTCGGGATACGGCGGCGCTGGCGGCGCTGGCAGCCGATGCCGCTTACAACGCGGCGCTGGCAGCATCTCTCGCGGATCCGGGCGATGCGGCAAAGAAAACGGCGCTGCTTGACGCCTATGTAACGTTGCAGGCCGCTATCCAAAACGCAGCCGAAGCGCAGACCAAGCTCGATGATGCGCAGGCGCGCTTTGACAGCGCGGAGGCGATCAAGCGGCTGTTTGACGACTTTGACGCCGCCAACGCGAATCTGGCGCAGGCGATACTGGACCGCAGAAACGCCGCGGAAGCGGAAGCGAACGCGCAAACGGACGTTGAAACCGCTGAGAACGCTTACAGCGCCGCGCTGCTGGCCGCGGGCGGCAATCCCTCCGACCCGACGGTCGTCGCGGCAAAGGCCGCGCTGGACGCCGCTACGGCGGCTAAGAAAGCCGCGTCCGCCCAGGCAAAGGCGATGCTGGCGCCCGAGGCGGCGGCGAAAATTGCGTACAAGAAAGCCTTCGACGCGATGGCGTACTACAGCAACTTCATCGAGCGCGGGCAGATCCACATCGAGGAGGCCGAGGAAGCCTACGAAAACCTCGCCAAGGACAACGGCTACAGCACCGGGGCCGACGCGCTTGCCGCGGCGGCGGCAAAGCTCGGCATCGCGGAGGCGAAGCTGATCGCGGCGCAGAGCACTTATGACCTGGCGCTGGCCTCCGCGTCCGCCGATTCCGGCAATGCCGCCCTGGCCGCCGCGCTGCTTGCCGCCAAGGCCACCCTCGATCAGATGCAGAAGGATTACGACGGCCAGTACGCAATCTGGAACGGCTACGACACGCTGCGGCAGAACATCATAGCCGCTGAGGACGCGGTGGACGCCGCCGCGCAGCGGCTGGCCGACACCAATGCGGCGCTGTTTGCCGCCGAGATCGCCAATGCGGACGCGAAGCTCGCGCAAAAGCTGGCCGAGGACGCGCTGGCGGCCCAGATGCTGGTTAACGACACGCAGGATAAGCTCGACGAATACAAAGAAAAAGCCGCCGAGGCCGAGCGCCGCAAAAACGGCGCCGCGGCGGGCAGCGCGGAATACCTGGCCGCCGAGAAGGCTTTGAACGACGCTTTGCGCCGCGGCATGCAGGCCAAATACACGATAGACGCCGCGGAGTATCTGGCGGTCGCCACAAAGGCCGCGTCGGACGCGTTCGACGCATACCTGACCGCGCTGGCCGCGGGAGGGAGCGTCGCCGCCGAGGAGGCCGAATTCTACAAAGCCCGCGCCGCCGTGGCGGAAGCGCAGTCGATACTGGATAAGATCAACGAAACCAACGCTGTTCAGGACGCGCTGGACGCCTTCACCCGGGACAACGGCCTTAGCGCGGGCACGATCGCCGAGATCGACTTGGCCATCGCCGCCGCCAATACGGACCTGACCAATGCCGCAAACGCGGTCCTCCTGGCCCAGGCTGCGCTTGCCGCGTCGCAGGACGCTTACGCCCTCGAGGCGGCGCGGGTAGCGGCCCTCGGGCTGTCCAAGCAAAAGCAGCTTGCGGCCCTCGTCGCGTTCCTGGACGACGTCCGGCAGAAGGAGCAGGATCTCGCGGCGGCGCAGGCGGAGGCCGCACGGATCGAGACGCTGCGCGACAATTTGATCGAGCAGCGCGCGCTGACGGCCGATCTGGAGCTGAAGCAGAGCCACGAGCGCAAGCAGGGGACGCAGCAGCTGGCCATCGACGTGCTGGCCGCGCTGGATCTGGCGAACGAATTAAACAGCGGCATGCAGCCGTACGCCGCCGAAGCGGACGACATCCTCAAGTGCGCAAAGTACGCGTTTGAACAGCAGCTGATTCTGGACGACGCCAAGCACGCCGCCGACGACGCGGCGGAGGCCCTGCGCCGCGCGATCGACGATCTTGCCCGGGCCGAAACCGCGTACGGCGACGCCTTCGCCGCGTTCGAACAGGCCGAGGCGGCGCTGGAGCAGGCCGAGGCGGATTACAACACCCTTGTCGGCAGCGGCAAGGCGACGGCCGCGCAGCTGGCACAGGCGAAGGCCGCGATCAAGCTCGCCGAGACGGCGCGCGACGCGGCGGACGCGGCGCGTGCGGCGGCGGCGCTGTCGCTTGATGAAGCGAGGACGGCAAAAGCGGACGCGGAAGCCGCCGAGATTCTGGCGGCGGCGATCCTCGGCGACGACGACGATTCCGCAACGACCGGCGTTGACGAGTCGACGCTGCTCTACCGGAACTTCTACGAGGCGCTACGCCTGCTTGGACTGGCGGAGGAAGCCGACAGGACCGCGAGGAAAGCCGGCGAGGCGGCGGCGGCCGACGCTAAGCTCAAGGACAGCGCGGACAAAATCGCCGATCTGCTCACAAAACTCGACGCCGCAAACGAAGCCGTGTACGGCGAGGACGGCCTGCAGGGCATCGTGGACTTCGCATTGGCACAATACCTTGGGTCGGCCTCCGATGCGGATTCCGCCACCGCCGGCTACATAAAGGCGCTCTATACGCTCGCGTACCTGAAGTACAACGGCGCACCCGCCGCCGACATTGCGGAGGCGGAAGCGGTGCTTGTGGAAAAGACGGCGGAGTTTTACCAAAAGAGCAACCCGGATATCGCGGCCATCGCGGAGAAGGAAATTGCCCAGAATCTCGCCGCGCTGGCAGACGCGATCAGCGCGAGGGACCGCGCGCTGGATGTGGTGAACGACATCGAAACGCAGATCGACCGGCTCATTGCGGAAACCGCGGCGCTCAACGGCAGCGACGCGTACCGGGATCGGCAGCAAACAGCCGCCGCGGCGCTGACGGACTACTACGAGAAGGAAGAGGCGTTTGTCAAGGCCGCGGAGGCGGCGCGCGCGGCGCAGGAAGCCTATGACGCGGCTGAGAGCGCGTACAACGACGCGGTGGGCGCCGCCGCCCCGAACGCGGCGACCATCGCGAACACGGCGGCCGCGCTTGCGGAAGCGGAAGCGGCGCGCGACGCTGCAAACGCGCAGCTGGCTGCGGCGACGGCGGAAAGAGACGACGCGCTGAGCGCCTACAACGACGCGATGAAAAACGGTGCCACCGGCATGCGGGACATCACCGGGGCCGCAGCGAGCGCCGCGCAAACCGCCGCGGACGACGCCCGGACCGCGCTGAAGACCGACGCGCTCTATCAGGACCCCGCAACGGACGACGAGGTTGGCCGCGACTACGCGCCCGGTGACGCCGGCAGCGAGGACCCCACCGTGCAGGTGGGCGGCAACGCGACAATCGTCAGCGGCGGCAGCGTGTCGGGCGAAGCCGGCAAGAGCCTGTCGATCAACGTGGACGGCGAGCTTGTGATCGACGCGGAGGGCGACGTGCGCATCGCAAGCACCGATTCGCTCCGGATCACCACGATCGATACGGGCGTCGGGACGAATGCCGAGATCCTGGCGGTGGGCAATATCACGGGCGGCGGCAATCCCGCGGTGAAAGCGGACAATATCGAGCTGTACGCGCTGGACATCAATGGCAGCGGCGCGGACATCTCCGGCAGGGGCGGCGCGCCCATCAAGCTGGAAACGGACCGCCTCACGATCGTCGCGGGCAACGCGTCCGTGCAGGATAAGGGCGATACGGAGCTGGGCAACGTGATTGTGACCGGCGAGGCCGTCATCAGGAGCGGCGGCGATGTCACGCAGCAGAGTGGCACGGCCGTGCGGGCGCCCCATCTTACCATCCTGGCGGCGGGCGATATCACGGGCGGCGGCGAGTATGACGTGTACGAGGACGGCGACGGCAACGCCTACTATGTGGACCGCGACGGACGGGTATACATCAGGAGCAACGACGGGACGCTCATCAAAATGGCGGACCAGATGCCCGGCGGCCTGACCGACACCGGCAGAACGTACAAGGACGCGCTGGTCGTCTACGTCGACGCGCTGACCGCCAGCGGCGACGACATCAATATCGCCAACCGCAAGAAAGCGCTGCTGATTATGACGGTCACGGGCAACAACGTCGTCATCTCCGGCAGCGGCAGCATCCAGACCGACCCGAAAGGCGGCGGCATCAACGGACGCAACAGCGTGACGGTGACGGCCGCCGGCAACATCGGCACGCCCGACAATTACATGAAGATCCGGTCGGGCGGCGCGATCAACCTTTCCGACGGCAGCTCCACGTATGGCCTGGTCTACTTCCTCAGACCGGCGGCGCCCGGCAAAACCGAACCGATTCGGCCGCGCACGCTGTACGACGACCCGAACGCGACCGGCTACTACATGCTTGACGCGAACGGGAACCCGCAGCGGTATGATCGGCCGGGCACGGGCCTTATGATCATCGGCTACTTCACGGACGACGCGTATCTCTGGGTCGGCACCCGCGAGGAGACGGCGCGGATCGAGGGCGCGGCCAAGCACACGATCCATGTCAAAATCACCGCCGGCAGTACCGTGCTGTTCGACTACGATATCCGCATCGACCGCATTATCGGGTACATCACGGACCCGGTGACCGGCAAACGAATCCCCGTCATCGCGCTCGATCAGGCGGGCAAAAACGCCGGATTGTATATGCTGTTCCGCCTGTTCGTCGGCGAAGAGTACAACGGCAGAACGTTCCTGATCACCTACACCGTGAATGGCCGCACGTATGAACGGCAGTACACCGTTACGGACGGATACCTGACGTTCCGCATGCAGAACACCGCCGGTGAAATTGACGTGACGCTCGAACCGGCCGTATAGGCCGCGCGCGAAGGCTGCGTAGCCGGGCCGCCCTCAAAATCCCCGCAAAGCGAGGCTCATCAGCAAAAGACCGCCCTCGGGCGGTCTTTTCTTTGCGAATGCCGGATTCCTTTTTTAACAGAATAACTGGCCGGCGTCAGGAGCGCGCAGCAAGGTGCGAAAAACATCCTGCGGGTTCTTGACACGCCTTAAGCACATCGGGTCGCCGGCGGAGCTGATAAGAACGCTTGGCCATGTTCTGCCGGCGGCCCTTCGCCTTTACCGGCGATCCTGCTGCCTGCAGCCGAATATGGCATGGTCCGCGTCGATCGAGATGCGGGCGCAGGTTCCCTGGCTTTGGACGCTGCTTAAGTCCAAACGCGCCGCATTGCCATAGAGGATCTTGAGCCTGTTATAGCAATTGTGCAGCCCCACATGCTCCTGCCTGCCGGAAACGGCGGAGGACAGCACGTGCTTGCGGATATGCTCGAGCGTCGCCTCGTCGATGCCGGAGCCGTTGTCGTCCAGCTCAATGCGGTATTCGTTGACCAGCCGCCGGCAGGACAGGATCACCTCTCCGCCCTCGGAGATGTTCAGAATGCCGTGCTCGATGGAGTTCTCCACCAACGGCTGTATGGTGAAAAAAGGGAGCTGCAGCAGTTCCATCTCCGGTTCGCAATGGATCTCATAGCGGATGCGGTCGCCGAAACGAAGCTGCTGGATCGCCAGATAGTTGCGCACATAATCCAGCTCCTGGTAAAGCATGACGGTCTCCTGGGTGTTTGACAGGCTGTAGCGCATCATATGGGTGAACGCGGTGAGCATTTGCTGCGCGCGGTCATAATCCTGCATGGAGACGAGGCGGGAAACCGAATTCAGCACATTGAATATGAAGTGGGGCATCACCTGTTTCTGCAGCGCGTCGAACTTGGTTTGCATGAGCAGGTGCTCGAGCTCCGCCTGACGCTTTTCGTAGAGCAGAAGCTCCTCCTTTTGGTGGGCGAGCTTTTTCTGCATCAGGGTATAGGTATGGTTCTTGAGTATGTATTGGGCCAGATCGCACATCAGGTCCGCCGTGTTCTCGATGTGGCTGCGCGACAGTATGGGAATCTCCTTATAATACTCCGCCAGCTGAGGGTCTTCCTGCCAGTTGACATCGGACTGGCTTTTGTCACGGGGATAGCAATCCTCCTCGCAGAGCACCTGTCCCGCCGTGAAGGCGCCCAGGCACTTGCCGTCGTGGAGTATGGGCAGCTCGATGTTGACCAGGCCCGCGTGGCATACGAATATGGCCGGTCTGTCGGGATGCGCGGAGTCCAGCGCCATGCGGATGGCCTGGCGGTTGGTCATGGCGCAGCAGCTCGCGCCGTCCTCCCGGCAATTGATCGCCTGACAAAATCTGGTGAAATTCCCGCCTTTGCCGATGTGCACGCCCTCGGCATCCGTAAAAACCACCCCAAACCCCGACAAGCGGGCAAAGGAATTCTGCATCTGTTCCTGAAATTCCTCGGTCACAATATCATGCAAATCAATATGCATGGTCATTCGGCTTCTCCTTCCCGGTATTGCTGCCGTATTTGCGCGGGCGAGAACCCGGTATGCTCCTTGCATATTCTGCGGAAATAGGGGGTGCTCGAGAAGCCGCAGGTCTCGGCAATTTCTCTGGCCGAAAGATCGGTGGTCTTGAGAAGATGGCTCGCCCGCTCCATGCGCTTAAAGGCAATGTAGTTCCGGATGGACATTCCCTGTTCCTGATGAAACCGCCGCGACAGATACGCCGGGCTTAAGTGAATCAACTCCGCCAATTCATTCAGAGCGATGTTTTTTTCGTAGTTCTGGTCAATGTGCTGGACGACCTGAGAAATGCTGGTCCGCGCGCCGATTTCGCAGCCGAGCAAAAGCAGCTGGAGCCGCGCCATGAATTCCTCCAGATGCAGCAAAATCACCTGCCAGGATTCCGCCCTGCTGATCCGGCTCAGATACACATGGTCGCAGAGCAGCTGGACCAGTTCGTTGGGAAAGCCGGCCTTATGCAATTCGTGGAGAATGGAGAAAAGGGTATTGATAATGAACAGCTGATAATGCTCATGGTGGGTTCGCTGTTTCCGAAAAAACTCCAGATATGCGTCCGAGCAGGCGGACATCATTCGGGCGTCGCGATTGCCTATGCTTTCCAGAAGCTTTTCCAGAAGCTCGTAAGGATACGGTTCGTTCGGTGAAAAGCCCAGCGTGATGCCGGAAGATCTGCGAAGAGTACGGTTTCGCAGGCAGACTTCCAATGTGGACAGTATCAGTTCCGTGTCCGCGGGCTTGATCAGGTAAGCGTTCACACCGCACGAAATTGCCTGCTGGGCAAAGTCGAATTCCGCGTATGCGCTGTTTAAAATAATCACAATATCCGGGGAAATGGATTTGATTTGACGCGCCGCATCAAGACCGTTCAGCACGGGCATATTGATATCCAGAATTGCCACGTCCGGCTTTATGGATTTTGCCAGTGTCAGGGCGTTCTGCCCGTTGACCGCCTCGGCGACCACCCGATAGCGGTCCTGCTGCCCGTCGATGACATTGCGAAGAAAAGAGCGCTCAATCTGCTCATCATCCGCGATCAAGACCGTATACATGCCTTCACCTCTGCTTCATGGGTCCACATCTCCGGCTAGGCCTTTTTACAGCTTTTATTATATCGGGCGGACAAATGGGTTACAATAAAACGTTTTTAGGATATGTAGGCAGTTTTTTGTTCGGAAAGTAAAAACTATTCGCATAAGCGGTCAAAACAAGCGCCTGTGCTTTCGATTCGTTAGGAATATAATATAGAAAAACCTTTCCGAATTGCAACAACTGTGCCAAATCAATAATTGAAGAAAGAAGTGTGAAAATCATGAAAGTAAACGACAGGCACGTATCTTTCTACTATAAGAACGACAATGATTATGGAAAAATCGAAATCGACCCGAAGAAAACCGCGCTGTTGATCATTGACATGCAGCACGTGTTCATCACCCGCAAGGTGCATGAAAATCCCACGGCGGTCGAACTCGACGACGCCTCGCGCTGGGAGCAGTTTTATCAGGCGATCGACAGCGTCGTGGTTCCCAACAACAAACGGCTCCTGGCGTATTTCCGCGCGCACGGCATGGAAGTCATTTTCGGCAAGATCGAATGCCGCAAAAAAAACGGGGCGGACAGGTCGCTGGACCATAAGGCCACAGGGTATAACGAACTGCTCCTCGTGCCCGGCGATCCCTGGGGGGATATCGTGCCCGAGCTTGCGCCCATCGAAGACGAAATCATCATCACAAAAACCACGGACAGCGCCCTCACCGGCTCGACGCTGCGCCTGATCCTGCACAACATGGGCATCGATACCGTCGTCGTTACGGGCGTGCTCACGGATCAGTGCGTTTCGGGCACCGTACGCAGCCTGGCGGACGAAAGCTTCAAGGTGTGGCTGATCGAGGACGCCTGCCGCGCCTCCACGGCCGAAATCCAGGCCAATGAGCTGGAGATTCTCAACAATATCTACTGCCACGTGATCAATACCGACGAACTGATCGAGGCGCTGGAAGCGGCGCATCAATAGTCCGCGAACCGGCGGCCCGCGCGGGGGCATCGCCGCAGGAACATCTTTAGCGCATTGAGACAGGGGCATGGCCGAAAATGAAGCCGGTTTCGTTTTCGGATCGGATACCAAACACCCTGCCGACTCCCGGGCAAAAACTGCCTGTCTATACCGGTACGGAATGGAGGTTGAAAGAAAGAACGAAATGAATCACCTGTGCGGTCGCAGATACGGGAAGTGATTGTGATCATGAAGCGACCGTCAACACATCCATTATCGCAGAAGGAGGGTTCAGGATGGAAAGTAAAGGTGGGAAATCGCTTAACAAGAAACTATCCATGATCGCGGTGGTTTCGATCGCATCCGGCGCGGTAATCGGCGGCTGGCTTGTGGAAGCTCCCTATTGGTTCTCATTGACCGGTCCGGGCGCAGCATTTATATTCGTGGCTTTGGCGGTATTATTGGTTCCGGTCGGCCTGGCGTTTGCCGAAATGGCGGCCATGCTCCCCTTCACATCCTCCGTCGCCGTCTGGACGGCAAACGCGACCAACCATAAGGTCGGATGGTATACCCAGTGGCTCATGTTCCTGATTCAGATTGTGGAGCCGCCCCTTTGCGCGTTTATACTCACGACGGCGCTGGGGTTCTTTATCCCGTTTACCGCTACGCAGGTGATGCTCATCGCTGTCGCTCTGTGTGTGGTCTGGTACATCGTCTCCAATTTCAACATCAACATTTCAGGTAAACTCTCCAACATCTTCTTCTTCAGCATGGTCACCATGTCGTTGATCATCGTAGCCATGTTTTTCACCAGCGGCCATTGGAGCGCAAGCAATCTGGTCGGAAAGGGCGGCTGGATGCCCGGGGGATTCAACGGCATCTTCCTGGCGTCGGGCGTGCTCACGCTTAAGTTTATCGGCTTTGAGCTGACCCCGACCCTGTTGGAGGAGATCACCTTCCCCGCAAAGAAAATGTGGAAGGTCATACTCGCCTCCCTGTTCGTGCCGGCGCTCCTGTATTGCGTGGTCGTGATCGCAATCGGCGGCATGGCGCATTGGGACCAGATCGCCGGAATGAGTATGCCGGAGCCCGAGATCATCCGCAGCCTTGGATTGCCCATGCTGTTTGCCTGGATAGCGCTGATCGCGGGCTCGCTGCACGGGCTCACCACCTTCATGGGGTTCTGGACGTCCTCCGCGCGCGTGCTGTACGGTTCCGCCCAGCTGAACATGCTGCCCCATACGTTCCTGAAGCTCAACAAACACGGGCAGCCGCACTGGGCGAATCTGGTGGTGCTGATTTTCTCCGTGGTTTTCTGCATATTCTCCGCGTCCGACTGGGTCCGTTATATCTACGCCGTATCCTGCATTGCGGCCGGATTGGTGTACTTCATGGTTTGCTATGATACGTACAAGCTGCGTAAAACCCATCCGAATTGGGCGCGTCCTTACAAGGCTCCTTTCGGAAACTGGTTCCTGTTCCTGGGCATGATCGTATCCCTGTGGGTGGTGGTGGCCTCCTCTTTGACCCTGGACTTATTGGGATGGCTTTCACTGGTGGTCTACATGGCGGTCGGCGTCGTCGTAATACTGCTGATGCAGAGCTACCGCAGGAAAAACCCCGGAAAGATGGAACCGATCATACTGACGCCGAACGATGTCAAACAGTCCGAACAGGTGGGCGCATAGGCGCATCGGCTGCCGTTCAATGAACAGGGCCCGGGAGACCTGAAGGGCAAAAAACGCTGAAATCTTGTCAACCGCTGACAAAGCCGTCTGAGTTTTGTCAGCGGTTTTTCTCCGCCCAAAGTCGCCGATTTTCCAGCGTCGCCTTCCATCAACATGCGGCTTGTCCAGAATGAAAAAACGCAAAAAACCTGTCCCCGTCAGTGCATTGCGGATGGAATTCTATCGGGATTCCCCGTTTTGCAAGGGAGCGGCCGGCCGGAAGCGCGCAGGATGCCGCCGCTTTTTGGGGCATCTGCCCCTCAAAAAGCAAAGCAGGAGCATCAGCCCGCCGAAGATCGTAATCGACAGGAGCTTACAGGTGAAGAAGGCGTGCACGCCGGAGTGGTTTGCGAGCACGCAGTACCAGAGAAAGGGGTAAAGCGTAACAAGAGCGAGGGGAAACAGGTCCTTTAACGGGAACCGCTCCATACCGCGTCCCCGGTGCGTAAGCCAAAAGCCGACGGAAAACACCAGGGCGACGCCCAGCGCCGCCACGGCAAAGGTAAAAAAGCTTAAAGGGAAGGAGGGAAACAGCTTTTTAATATTCGACAGAATGACCGTCAGACGGTCGAAATGGTTGTGGGCGCCGGTATACTCCGGCACATTCAGGCGCATCAAGGCGGCGGAAACCGCATCGGAAAGCACATCCGCCTTCAGAATCAGCCCGCCGAGGAACCATTTGGACGCCCAGAACAGACCGTAGCCCAGCATCCAGAATCCGGACAACTTCAATGTACCGCAAAATGCAGGTTTCCCCACGGGGAGATCGTGAAACAGCTGCAGTCCCAAAAGTGCAATGAGGGGAAAGCCCAGAGTCAGGAGGGGCACCGTCAGCAGATCAAAGAAGCTCGTCAGGATCCCGAAGACGAAGAACAGAAGCATCAGCGTCCTTTGGGAGAGCCGCTCTCCGTAGTGCAGGATCAGCAGCATGAACAGGAATGTTAAGTAGAATACCGCCGCATATTGCAGCGACATGGGAACAAGGAAGAACCATACGGCCAGGAGCGAGACGGCATAGGCAAGGGCCGCAAAGAAGTCGATTTTCCGCGCCATCTCATAAAATACGCTTGAGAACAGCAGCATCAGAAGAATCATATGGATATAGCGCACGAGCTCAATGCTGCCAAGGCACAGGAGCGGCCTCAAAAACAGCAGGTAACCGTGCCAGTAGCGGGCGTAGTCCTGCACATATAGAGCGTTATGCAGGGCCGACTCCGCCTCGTCCGCGAGGCAGTTCTTCACCATCAGATTGTTGGTGTAATTGTCGATGGTCAGCGGTTCGGCGTTCGAATGAAAATAGTTGGGGTAATAGATGCCCTCGACTGAATTAATATAGTAAAGACTCAGGGCCACATTTTCCTGGAGGGCATCATTGGGCAGGCAGAATACCGCGGTCAAAAGCAGCACCGCCGCGATGATAGAGCAAAGCAGAATGATAAAGAGGCGCAGCATAAGACGAAGATGGTGCAAGCCAAGTCCTCCTTTTTGGACGGAGACCATAAGTCAATCTTTCCAGGATGCATTATTCATGTCGATCATAGCATTTTTCCCAGGGTCCGGACAGTCCTTTTTGGGCCGGATTCGGTACAATCGCGCGGGGTTGAAACCTTGCACTCTCTTCACAAAACAGCAGATCAATCATCGAAGTGACCCGCTGTCGACTGTGTTTAGAGGGATTCGAAGCTGCGTCAAAGAAAACGACGCAACGCGGTTTCTTAGCGGCGGAGGAGCGCTGCCGCGAGGCTACGCGGCGCGCCGACAACCCGCGGGCAAAGCGGAGGCCCTATCCTCTCACCCAAAACCTTCCAGAGCTGGGGACTTTTTATGCTTTATAATGCGCGTCCCGCAGCAACGCAGTACTATGATTGAGTTTCTAACTCCTTAGCCAAATCCCGTAGCACATCTATTGTTTCGATCATGATAATCGGGGTCATGATGGAAGTGGGTTTACTTAACATAATATAAATACATTCGATAGATTCTAATTTGCTAGGTGGTATTTTGAGGCAAAAAGACTCTGCGTTTTTGATAATTGATGAGCAAACTTCCCAATCTTGTTCCTGCGTTTTTGTGGTCACAGAAGAGGCAAATATTTTATCCGATGGGTCCTATGCGCAAAAAAACGTAATTGCTATCGTCTGATCTTCTAACGCTTTAGCCATGACATTGGTAATATCCAAATCTAAGTTTAGCGCATACTCGGAAAGGCTAATCTTATAAATTGGAATCCCGGCTTTTCTTATTACATCCCATTTTTTCTTACATGCGTCGATCAATTGACCGCTATCTTTGTAATCTGCTATTTCTCCGAAAATCCCAGCAACCTCCGCAAGGCTGGAATAATTATTAGCCGTGCGCATTAGCTCCAGACCATATTGATACTGGCTCTCGCAATACTGTTCGGCGCTGTCTTTATAGTTGCCGAGCTTATGAAAAAGATTGGAGGCCCAAACATATTGTTTGTTTTCTAAATACTCCCGGGCTTTTTGATACGTGCACTCCTGCACGTACATTTCGCTGTCGTTGTATGTTCCGAGATCAACGAAGATATTCTGCGCATCGTCAAACTGCCCGTTTTCCAGCAGCGAAACTGCGCTGCGGTAGTCGCATTCGAGCAGCTGGGTACTTGAGTCGGCATAGTTCTGCGCGCCCAACTCCTGAAAAATCGTTTTTGCATCGGCAAAATGGCCCTCTTCGAGCAATTTTGTCCCATACGCATAATCGCACTGCAATGCCATCGTTTCGGAATTCATGTAATCGCCAAGCTGCGAAAAGGCCGCTTTCGCGCTTTGATAATCTCCTGATTGAAACAGCGTTTTTGCATGGATATACTCTTTAAGGTTTGACATCAATACAATGCTAAATCCCACAATCAGGAGCAACGCGGCCGCAGCGATACCGCAAACCCGGAGCGCTTTTTTTCTGGCGGCTTTTCGCTTTTCTTTTCGATCGCTTTTCGCCTGAAGCGATTTTTCGCTTTCAAGCGTTTTCTTTTCCTCCTCCGCTTTTTGTTCCTGCCGAGCTTTGTCCGCATAAGCCTCGTATCGCTTTTCCAGTGCTTTGCGATTTTGCAGGTCGTGCAGCGCGGAAAGCGGTGCACCGCAGTTCAAGCATTTGTCGCGTGTCCCGTCGTTCAACTGCCCGCAGCAGCATTGCCAATATGCATCGTTTATGATCGGGAGGAAGGCGACCGTTTTTGCCTCTTTGCAGTCCCTTTTGAACTGCTCGATCAAATGTGTGGGAATATGCTCCGATATTCTTTTTGGTTCGGGCAATCGCAAATAACCGTATGCCGGGAAATCCGGTTCGCTTTTGTTTGTCCAGACGTTCCCGTTTGCAAAAACCACTTTTTTCGGAATCACTTTGGTTTTTCGAGTAAGCGGGCTGCTCAAGAACACCGGCTGCTTTTCGCCGAATGTCTCTCCCGGCTTAACCCGCATATCCAAAAATTGACAATTGGAAACCAGGTCGAGTAGTTCCTTGGAAATGTCATAGCATTCGACGTCGAAGATAAACGCTTTTACGTCTGCGTTGGAAGTATTCCGAAATTTTGCCTGTAACAGGACGTTCTTTGTTTGATTGTCCAATAAGAGATTCGATTTCTCATATAAAACCGGGCAGCCTGGAACAAAGCGTGCAAAGGTGTTCTTTTCCAGAATTGCATAGCGGGATTGCTCGGACATGATGATCCTCCCTCGATCACTTTGAGAAACGCGGAGATTATAACTCAGGCAAATCGGCTACGCTGATTTTCTCCGTCTCCTTGCCGGCAAGCGTTTTGCCCAAAGCGGCGTTGAGTTCGCTTACACGGCCCGCAATGTCCTGCAGCTGACGGATAATTTCGCTGACGGCCATAAGCAGCATGCCGGAGATGAACGATGTACTCCAATATATAAGAGCATTTGCAAAAGAGAATTCCTTCCGTGTGTATGATGAATATAGGGACGCATCATACACTGTTTCTTTGCCAAACGCGATACCGGCAATGAAACCGCCGAAAAAAAGAAATATCGCAATCACATTCAGGATTGTCGGGATGCTGGTCTCTCTATATTTTGTCATACGATTTCCTCCATCGGTTGCTTGGTCATTCTGCGATGTGATTATTTATGTCGATCATAGCATTTTTTCCCAGAGTCTGGACAATTCTTTTTATCAGGATTCGGCACAATCGTGCGGGTCTGAATTCCGATTTCTCAATCAAAACGGGGGTATCCGTCGGATACCCCCCTATCTGCGCCCCCACAATTCTGCCCCCGCCCCCTCACGCCCCAAAACACACCTCGCCGCCTATCCACACCTTATTCACCTGTAGCTTCTCGTCGAACAGAACGAGGTCCGCGTCCTTGCCGGGCTCGATGCTGCCCTTGCGGGCGTCCAGCCCGATCTGCCTTGCCGGCGTCAGGCTCGCCATGCAGACCGCGTCGGCGAGCGGCACTTTGCACAGGCGGGTAAGATTTGCGACCGCCTGGTTCAGGCTGAGCGTGGAACCGGCCAGCGTTCCGTCGGGGAGCTGGACCTTGTTGTTCTTAACCGTTATCGTCCGGCCCTCGTTTTCGTAAACGCCGTCCGGCAGGCCGTTCGCGCTGATGGAATCGGAGATCAGCGCGACCTTGTCGCGGCCCTTCATCCGAAGCAGGATCTCCATCGTCGGCGCAGAAAGATGGATGCCGTCGCAGATCATCTCGCAGCAGACCCGCGGGTCCAGCAGGCACGCGCCGATTACGCCGGGCTCCCGGTGGTCAAAGCTCCGCATGCCGTTAAACATATGGGTGGCCTCGGTAATCCCGTTCAGGATGCCCCCCATAGCCTCCGCGTAGGTCGCGTTGGTGTGGCCGGCGGAGACCGTTATCCCGTTTTCCCGCAAATAGACGATCGCGTCCGCCGCGCCCAGGAGCTCGGGCGCGAGCGCGACGAGCCGGACCCAACCGCGGCCCGCGCCGACGAACGCTTTTAGGGCGTCCATCCGGATGGGGGAGATGTGCTCGGAACGCTGCGCCCCCTTCTTCTCCTGCGAAAAGAAGGGGCCCTCCAAATGGATTCCCAGGAGCTGGGAAACGCCCGCCGGCTTTTTGTCCGCAAAGTCCGCCGCGGCGCGGATGGCGCGAATCGTGTCCTCCGTGGAAGCGGTCGACGTGGAAGCCAAGAATCCGGTGACGCCGCGCGGGATGAGGAAGCCCGCGATCGTTCGCAGCGCCTCCTCGGTCCCGTCTATGGCCCAATAGCCCGAGTTGCCGTGGTTGTGCAGATCGATAAAGCCGGGGGACAGATATAAGCCTTGACCGTCGATCACCTCGCAAACGCCGGGATCAGGCAGCGCGGCCGTGATCCTGCCGATTTTCCCGTCCGCGACCCAGAGCCCGCAGCCGTCGACGATTCCGCCCGTCGTAATGATTCGGACGTTTTTGATGAACAATTTACCCACGCCTTCGCCCTCCGTCCGTTCAGCTCAGGAGGAACGGCAGTTCCGGGTACGCCCTGAACAGGTTGTCGCGCGTGCGGCGGTTTAAATCGTCGTTGCCGTCCATGTTCCCGCTGCCCAGCACGGGCGGCTCGCAGCCGATCTCCAGCATTGCCTCGACGATTTCTGCGGTCAGCGATTGCAGGATGACCGCTCCGGCGATGGTGGACGTGGGCGAAACGCGGTAGGGCCGGCCCTCGACCGCCAGGGCCGCGTCGCCGGGGATGCCGCAGTTGTCGAGTACGTAATCGCAGATTTCAAAGAGCCGCTTCCCGCTCGGATCGCGCGAGGACACGGCGTTGCTGTGGGCGATGTTCGTCAGAGCGATGGTGAGGATGCCCTCCGCCTTCGCCTTGAGCGCCATCTCGACCGGCGCGGGATTCCTGCCGGAGTTCGAAACGATGAGCAGCGCGTCCTTTGTCCGGATACCGTTGAGATTGAACACAAGCTCGGCGTAGCCCGGGAGCCGTTCGATGTGCGTGCTCTTGTTGCGGTGCAGGTCCATCAGCTCCGGCTCCATGATGCCCTTGACCTGTATCAATCCGCCCGCCCTGGCCATGGGCTCCTCGGCCATCATATGCGAATGGCCAGTGCCGAACGTGTAGAGGATGCCGCCGTCGGCCAGTATCTTTGCCAGTTTTCCGGCAAGTTCATGGATTGTGGCGCTCTGGGTTTTTTCGATCCGGTCGACCAGGTCCCGAATGGTTGAGTAGAATTTTTCCTGCATAAGAATTCCTCCGTTTCCATACTGTCATTTTGAAAGATATGAACGGCGCGCCCCGTGCCGCGGCGCGGAAGCGGGCGTATGAAATCGGGTTTGTGCTTCGATCGAATGGCTTGCCGAAAAAGCGGGGCCCGGCGCGTTTGCGGCGTCCGGGTGTTGCCTGCGTTTGGTTATTTTTGTGTACACCTGTATCGTACTACCCGAACGGCGAACCTGTCAACGGCGATCGTTCGACCGGCGCGCGCCGCATTCCATTGTATTTTTCAGGAAATTCAGTATAATGAATCATAAGGCCGGCGGTTTCATAAAGAACGTCGGCATATCATGAAAGAAAGGGGCGCCAATGTTCAAAGTCGTTTTTTTGGACGTCGACGGCACCCTCACGGATCTTCGGTCAAACACCGTTCCGGACAGCGCCAAACGCGCGATCCAACTCGCCCGGAAGCGCGGCGTCAAGGTCTGCGTGGCGACCGGACGGCATACGCGCACAGAGGAGGAGGGCTCCATCATCGCAGGGCTCGACTTCGACTGCTACATATCGCTGAGCGGCCAGCTCTGCTATGCGTCGGACGGCGGGATCTACCACAAGGAGACGCTGGAACCCGGCATCGTCCGCCGGATGCTCCGCCTTTCGGATCGGCTGGGGTTTCCGTGCGTATTCTCGGAGCGGGACAACATCTACGCAAACTACATCGACCAGATACTGACGGACGCCTTTGCCATCGTCGACATCCGGATATCGGAGGCGCGAAAGCCCGAGCGGATGAATCTGGACGAGATCTATCTTATGTGCCCCGTTTTGCAGGAGGAGCATGCGGAAACGGTGCTCGCAAGCTTCCGGGACTGCGTGGTCACCCAGTGGAAGCCCGAGTTTGTCGACATCATGCCCACCGGCTGCGGGAAGCACATAGGCCTGGCTAAAACGCTGGAGTATCTCGGCGTCGACGTGTCGGAATCCATCGCCTTCGGGGACGCGCAGAACGACGTCACCATGCTGCAATACGCGGGTCTCGGCGTCGCGATGTCGGGCGGGAGCCCGGAGGCGCTGGAGGCCGCGGGCTATATCGCGCCCCCGGTTGAGGATGACGGCATATACAGGACCTTTCAGAAGTTCGGCATTATCTAAAAGGAGGCCGGCGGCCGTGAAAAACGGAATCATTGCGGAGGTATGCTGCGGCTCGGCGGACGACGCGATACTCGCGGCGCAAGCGGGAGCGGACCGGATCGAGCTGAACATGGCGCTCCAGTTCGGCGGGCTGACCCCATCGCCCGGCGAGTTTTTGATCGTGCGCGAGCGGGTCAAAATCCCGGTCCTGTGCATGCTGCGGCCGCGGCCCGGCGGGTTCTGCTACACCGATACGGAGTTTGAGACGATCCTGATCGACGCGCGCTATTTTCTGGAGCACGGCGCGGACGGCGTCGTGTTCGGGTTTTTGCGGCGGGACGGGACGGTGGACACGGAGCGCTGCCAAGTTTTGGCCGGGCTTGCGGACGGCCGCGAGGCGGTGTTCCACCGCGCGTTCGACGTTTGCCGGGACCCGATCCGGGCCATCGACGAGCTTGCCGAACTCGGCGTTTGCCGCATCCTGACCAGCGGCGGCAAGCCGAGCGCCGAGGAGGGGATCGGGGAGCTCGGCCGCTTCGTCGAATATGCGCGCGGGAGGCTTGAGATCCTCGCGGGCGGCGGAGTCCGCCATCACAACTTTGAAAAGATTCTGGAAAAGACCGGCTGCCGGCAGATTCATTTCACCTGCCACCGCGACGAGCCGGATTGTTCCGCCGCGGGCAACCCGCTTTTAAGCTTCAACGCGTCGCCGCCGCCCGACGAGAGCACGTTCCGGATCGTCGACCGTGCGCCGCTGGAGGATTTCCTGCGGCGGATTGAAGCGTACAAGCAGCGGCCGGACACAACCGCGCGGTAGCGCCCTCCCGCAGCGTCCGTGCGCCGGCCCGGCCGCATGAAAGCGCGGCATATGCGGTTCACACACGGCCTTTTTGAATGGATCCGATTTCCGCACAACGGAACAAAAATGAATGATATCGTGACAAAACTTACGGATTCCTGTGCTTTTCGGCGCTCTTTTTGCCTGGATGTTTAGCGGCCGTACAACTTGCGATTGACACGAAAATAATCTGGTGATAAGATATTAAGTAACGGAAAAATAAGGAATACGGTTCATATCATATACAAGGTCTGTCCTTTGTTGACTACGGGATCTTTCGTTGATCACCCGCTAAAAGTTTTTAGGCCAGTAAAAAAAGGAAAAATATGCCGAACCCGCGTGAAATCTGATTCGGAAGAAAAGGAGGCGTGCGCTTAAAAGTTTGACGGCTTGAGAACTGCGCGTATGCCGGCGGTTTTATCCGCCGGGGAAAGGAGGGCCCGGCAAAGGCGATCGGCCCGGGCGGATACCGCGGATCGGACTGCGAGGCATACCCGGGAGAAAACGTGTGCTGCAAGGGAACTTTGGATGGGGATTTTTGCTGACAGGAAGGAGCAGAACAGATTGGACAACGAAGTATTTGCAACGGCAGGCGCACTCATTCAGAAGCTGAAGGACACGCAGGGAGACAACATCTTGGCTGCGGCTAACTGCATTGCGG
>CAZKGE010000002.1:31674-38231 GCA_964552065.1 uncultured Oscillospiraceae bacterium
CGCTTTTATAAGCGGCGGAATTCTGCAGGCGTTCGGGTCCGGGCATTCCTTTGCCGGGGCGATTGAGCTTTGCCACCGCGCGGGCGGATTTGTTCCGACCAAGGCCATCAAGGAACCGGCCGGGGGCATGTACGAATCGGTCACGGGCGTGGGCGAGATCTTTTTGAAGAGGGTGGATATCCGGAAAAACGACGTGGTATTCATCATTTCCAATTCCGGCCGCAACCCGCTTCCGCTGGAGATCGCCACGCAGGCGAAGGAGCGCGGCGCCAAAGTGGTCGCCGTAACCTCCGTCGAGGCGAGTAAAAAGCTTACGTCCAAGCACAAGTCGGGGAAGCGTCTTTTCGAGATTGCGGACGTCGTGATCGACAATCAGGCGCCCGACGGCGACGCGAGCATCGCGCTCGAGGGGCTGGACACCGCCATATGCGGCATGTCCAGCATCACTACGGCCGTGGCGCTGCAATCGGTCGTGCTGGAAGCGGCCAAGATTCTCCTGTCCCGCGGTGTTGCTCCGCCGTTCTTCAAGTCGCAAAACATCGACGGCGGCGAACAATACAACGAGGCGCTGATCCAAAAATACTCCGACCGTCTGTTCCACATGTGACCTCTCTGCCACAAAAAAACGACTTAAGTTTAAGTGAAAAGGGGGAAACCAAATGAACACGGTACTACTTGCTTTGATTTTTGCAATTATTGCCGGCTTGGCAATCGTGATCGGCGCTCTGTCAATGGGCGGTCTCTATACGCCCTTGATCTTTGCGACGGTTGCCGGCATCGCGGTCGGCGACCTGAACCTCGGCTTGCAGGTCGGCGCGGTCTGCGCTCTGATGGCGCTCGGGTTTTACACCTATGGCGGGGCAACCACCCCGGACTACAATATCGGTGCCCTGTTTGGCGTTCTGGTCGCTTCCAAGAGCGGAGACGTCAACCAGGGCATTGTCATAGGTTCGGTGATTGCGCTGCTCATGTCCTGGTTCGACATCCTCGGCCGCGCGTCCACCACGGTGTTCCAGCATGCCGGCGACCGCGCCCTCGCCAAGAGGAACGTGAAGGCATTTGAAGGATATCATCTCACCGGCACGCTCTTCTGGTTCCTGGGCCGCGCCATCCCGGTGTTCATCGGCACGCTGATGATGAACCAGTACGAGCTGATCGGCAACTTCGTCGAGAAGTACGCCTGGCTCAAGAACGGCCTTGCGACGGTCGGCAGCGCGCTCCCGGCGGTCGGCTTTGCGCTCCTGCTCTCCTATATGGACATCAAGAAGTACTGGCCGTACCTGCTCGCGGGCTACGTGCTCTTTGCGTATATGCATGTGGGTACGCTGGGCCTCGCGTTCATCGGCATCATCGCTGGTGCGTTGTTTATGCAGCAGCAAAAGAAGGCTAGGGAGGTGGCGTAACATGGCAAAGACGAACGTAAAGCTTTCCGAAGCGGCAAAGAGAAAAGCGTGCTCGCGTCATAACTGGACGCTGCAGTGGTGCTGGAACTACGAGCGCATGCAGGCCTCCGGCTTCGCGTACTCGATGGTTCCCGTTATGAAAGAGCTGTACAACACCAACGAAGAGGTCTGCGAGAACCTGGAACGGCACATGCAGTTCTACAACAGCCACCCCGGCGCCTCCTCTGTCATCATGGGCGCCTCCGTCGCGCTGGAAGAAGACTATCAGACCGACGTCAGCGACAGCATTAAGGTCGCGTTGATGGGCCCGATGGCCGGCATCGGCGATACGATCCAGGCGGTTCTTCTGCAGCCGATCGTATACATGATCGCGGCCTCGCTGGCAAACGAAGGAAGCTTCCTCTCGCTGCCGGTCATCATCATCCCGTTCCTGCTGCTGTTCTGGGTCCGCTGGCCGCTCTTTAAGTGGGGCTACAACCGCTCGGTCAAGATCATCGACGACATCAGCGGCGACACCGACTTCAACCTGCTCCGCGAAGCCGCCCAGATCCTCGGCCTTACCGTGGCCGGCGGCTTTATCCCGGGCATGATCGGCGTTAAGCTGCTGACGACCTACACCAAGACCATCGAAGGCGTCACGAGCTCCGTCAAGCTCCAGGATACCTTGGACGGCCTCCTGCCGTTCATGATTCCGGTGGCGCTGACCGGGTTCTGCTACTGGCTGCTCAGGACCAAGCGGCTCACGCCCATCAAGGTCATTCTGATCGTTGTCGTAATCGCGTTCGTACTCGGCGCGCTCGGCATCATCGGGTGATATGGTCGGGATTGTCTTAATCAGTCATGGCGGTATGGCCGCCGGGATGATTACGTCGGCGGCCATGCTGTATCCGGACGCCGGCCAGATCGCGAGCGTCGCGCTCTGGTCCGATGGCAACCCGGACGCCTTCCAGCAGGAGCTCGCGGAAAAGGTCCGGGAGGTCGATTCCGGCGAAGGCGTATTCATCCTGGCGGACCTCATGGGCGGAACGCCATGCAACAGAGCGGCTTATTGCCTTGGGGAGAACGTCCGGCTGCTGTCGGGCATGAATCTCCCGATGCTGTTGGCGCTGCTGGTGGCCAGGGACGGGGACGACGATCTGGACGCAATCGCGGAAGATGTGCTGACGCAGACGCAGGAAGGCATCGTCGACGTAGGCGCATTATTTAAAAAAAGGGGGCTGTGATCCAATGATCAAGCATCTAAGGATCGACAACAGGCTGATACACGGACAAATTGCGGCCGCCTGGCAAAAATACGTAAACGCCAAGGCCATCATCGTATGCAACGACAAGGTGGCCAACGACCGGATTCAGAAGATGGCGCTAGGCCTCGCGGCCAAGGATTGCAAGGTGCTTGTGTTTTCCGTACAGGACACGATCCAGTACGTAAAGGACAACCCAAACGAATCCCTCTTTGTCATCGCCAAGTTCCCGCAGGACGCGCTGGACATACTCGAGTCGGGCGTCGAGGTGGGCGAGGTCAATGTCGGCAACGCAGCTCCCATCGTCGCCACGAAATACGTGATGGTCACAAAGTCCATCGCGGTGACCGCCGACGACGCCGCAATCTACCGCAAAATCGCGGAGCTTCGCGGCGGGACCCTGATTTCGCAGATGTTCCCGACCTACGAGAAGACCGATTTTTTGGTGGCGCTGAGGAGAGCCGGGCTGTAAAAAACGTTACGCGCTCAATCAAAAGGAGTGGTCGTTTTTGTAGCGGCCACTCCTTTATAAAACCGGACCGGGGTTTTCCGGTCGGAAAGGCGGAAAAGTGTGCAATACCGCATTGCCCGGATTCTGAACCGAATGCTGATACTCATCACCCTGATCATCGCCGTTCTGGCGGCAGGGTATTATTTTGTATACCGGTACGCGCCAGAAATCAAGACCGTGTACCTGGTCTGCTTCGGCATCATATTCGTGGTGCTGACCATATTGTACAAGGTGCGGGAGTCGCAGTGGGACAAAAGGGTCATCACGAAGATGGCCGTCGCGGGCCAGGTGGCAATCGCGAACATCAAAAGCGCGGAGCGCGTACTCCGCATGCGCGACTCGAATTTCGTCGCCTACTGGATATACGCTTTGCAGATCGAGCTTTACGATCACAAGCACAAGCGGATCGAAAAGACCATCTACGAAAAGCTGAGCATCCAGTCCGACCAGATCCCGCAGGGCACCGTGTTCGTGACGTACGACGAAAAAAAGCCCGAGCAGGTATTCATTATCCCGAACATGCTGATCAGCCAGCTGGAGCATCTTAAGCCCCTGGCCGAAGCTTACGAACGGAACAAGACCATAAAAATCAAGTACCTGAACGTATACTACAACAAGGGGATCGTGATTAAAACGTACCAGGAATCGGTCAACGCCTGAGCGGGGCGGAGGAGGAGCATATGAAAATCGGAACGGTGGGCTCCGGGTTCATCGTCAAGAATTTTATCGACGCCGCGTCGCACGTGAACGGCGTGGAGATTGCGGCGGTCTATTCGCGGAGCCGGGAGAGCGCGGACTGCCTGGCGGACCAGTACGGCGTCCCGCAGCGCTATACCGACCGCGAGGCGTTTTTAAACTGCGGCGATCTGGACTTTATCTATGTCGCGTCGCCCAACTCCCTGCACTATGAATGGACGAGGGACGCCCTGCTCGCCGGACGGAACGTCATCTGCGAAAAACCGTTCGTGTCCCGCGCGGCGGAGCTTTGCGAACTGATCCGGCTCGCGAACGAGAAGAACCTGTTTCTTTTCGAGGCCGCCGTCATCCCGCATCTGCCGAACTACCGGCTGCTCCGCGAGCATCTCGCGGAAGTGAGTCCGCTTCGGTTTGTGCAGGCGAATTTCTCGCAGTACTCCAGCCGGTACGACGCGTTCCTTTCCGGCAAAACGCCCAACGTGTTCAGCCCGGAGTTTTCCGGCGGCGCGCTGATGGATTTAAACTGCTATAACCTGCGCTTCATCACGGGCCTTCTCGGCGCGCCGGAGGAGCTCCGATATTTTGCGAACATCGCCGGAAACGGGATCGACACCTCCGGCGTATTGGTCCTTCAGTACGGCGAGACGCTGGCGACGGCCACGGCCTGCAAGGACTCCGCGAGCCGCAACTTCGTACAAATTCAGGGGACGAAGGGCTGCATCTACGTTGCGGGCGAAAGCAGCCTCTGCAAGAGCTTCACCGTCAGGACGAAGGACGGCGAAGCAAGCTACAACGTGCAGGAGCTCGATAACGTGATGGCCTACGAGCTGGACGCGTTCGCAAGAATTTACAAGAACCGCGACTTTAAGCTGCGCGATGCGTTCCTGGACGAGAGCATGCAGGTTGCGGGCCTTTTGGAGAAGGCGCGGGCGTCCGCGGGCATCCATTTTCCGGCGGATGACGCGCCCGTCGGGGCAAGATAAGCGCGGAGTGGGTGAGGAGCTGGCGATGGAGTCGAGATATATCGTATTGACCGCGCCGGGCAAGGCGGAATGCCGCGCCGAGGCGATGGACGCGGCGCTTGCCGGCGGCGAGTTTTTGATTCGGAACCGCGTTTCGCTGATCAGCGCCGGAACGGAGCTTTCGCGCGTGTTCGCGATAAAGAGGGGCTTTTCCTATCCCGTATATCCCGGGTACGCGTCGGTGGGCGAGATCGTGGCGGTCGGGGCGAAGGTTGAGGGATTCATGCCGGGCGACCGCGTGTTCCACAGCGGCGCGCATCGGTCGCTGTCCAAGATCACGAACGACCGCGTCACGCAGGGGCTGAAGATCGTCAAGCTCGACGGGGACGCCGATCCCGCCGTCGATTCGCTGTCCGCGTTCGGGCTGATCGCGCTGAACGGCGTGCACGCGGCGGACGTGCAGCTCGGCGACACGCTGGCCGTGTTCGGGCTAGGGCCGATCGGGCTGTGCGCGGCCATGCTCTTTTCGGAGCGCGGCGCGCGGGTGATCGCGCTTGATCCGGTCAAAAAGCGCTGCGAGGTGGCCCGCGAACTGGGGATCGGCGAGGTACTGAACTGCACGCCCGACGAGCAGATCGAAGCGGTTGTTTCCGCCACGGGCGGGCGCGGCGCGGACATCGCGGTGGACGTGACGGGGCTGTCGCCGGCCATCCTGAACGCGATCCTCTCCACGGCAAAGCACGGGCAGGTCATACTCCTGGGAACGCCGCGCTCCGGCTTCACCGCCGACATTACGCCCTGCTTCAACCATCTGCACATGAAGATGATCACGCTGAAGGGCGCGTTCAACGAGCTGAATCCGTATACAAAGCGCGAGGGCTCCCGCTTCTATGTGGAGAACGACTTTTGCTACTGGCGCGGCTTTGCCCGCCGCCATCCGGAGCTCGCGTATATGATTACACAAAGGATCAAACCCGAACAGATCGAAAGCGCCTATCACGGCCTGTATTACGATAAGGAAAACAACGTCTGCACGGTCATTGTCTGGGACTGAATCGGAAGGGGGAGCCAATATGCTGGAAGTTTCAACGGCCACGTCGTTCATCACGCCCGACGAACCTTGTTTCATGGGCGGCTACGGCAATCGGAAGGGGAAGTCCGTCGGGGCGCTGGACGAACTAAAATGTACCGCGCTGGCGCTGCGCATCGACGGCGAGACGGCGGCGCTGTGCGATGTCGAGCTCTTGATGGTCCCTGGGGATATGGCGGTGCGGGTCAAGGCGCGGCTGCATCGCGAATACGGCATCAAGCCGGAATTCGTCCGGATTGCCGCCACCCATACGCACGCCGGGCCCGAAATCCGCAACGACCGCCTTCGCATCTTCGACGAGGACGCCGACGACAAATTTTGGAATCGGTACAGCGCATTTTTAGAGAACAGGATCTACGAAACGGTCCGGGAATGCTTCGAAAAAGGCTTCGCCGCGGCCGAGGCGTCCGCGCGGACGGTGACGGTCGAAGGCTTCTACGGCAACCGGAACGGAAAGGGAAAGCCGGAGGACAAAGCGGTCAGCATGGTCCGGTTTACGTCGCGGGACGGGAAGGTGCTCGCCGGCGCCGTCAACCTGGCGTGCCATCCCACGGTGCTCGGGCAGGAAAACTACGAGATCAGCGGCGACCTGTTCGGCCATATCAGCCGCGGCGCGTTCTCGCATTGGGGCGTGTATCCGCTCATGATGCAGGG
>CAZKGE010000003.1:0-27545 GCA_964552065.1 uncultured Oscillospiraceae bacterium
GGTCCCGGTGTAGTCCGTGATCAAGAGCAGCCGTCCGCCGCCCGCAAGATAGGCCGCGATTTTGTCCTTATCGCCCGCCGAAAGGTCCGTCTTGGGCGAGTTGATCACGAGGCAGGCGCAGTCCTCGGGCACCTTGTCCTCGGTCAAAAAGCTCAGTTCGGCGAGGTCGATGTTCTCGCGCTCGATCTGGCTCAGCATCGAGGTGATGAAGCTCGGCTCGCCGTGGCCCGTAAGCATGTACGCCTTGGGCAGCGAGTCGCGCGTGACATAGTCGATCGCGCTCGTGACGGCGTTCTCGCCGGCAAACGAGGTCGCAACGTTCCCGGTCGCGTAGTAGCTCGAGTAATCCGTGGTAAATACATCGGAGTACGGCACGTGCCGGCTGCGCTTGCCGCTGGCGATTAACAGGCTGTTGTCCTGCATTGTGGCGTCGACGCCGTACTGCGATAAAAAGTTCGGCGACACGACGGGGTCGACGCGCGTGACGGCAATGTTCGGGCTCAGGCTCTTGTAGCGGTCGAGCAGCTGGACGAGCGTCTCGTCCTCGCTGCCGCTCTGCGCGATGAAGTAGATGTCGACCTTGTCCGCCAGCCCTCCGACGAGCTGCCTGGTCTTTTCGGACAGGCTGAACATGCCGTTTGCGGTCACGTCGAGCTTGGTGACCGTAGCCGGGAGCTTGCCCACAAGCAGCACCGCCGCGGCGGCGATGGCCACGACGATGAGCGCGGCAAGCGCGCTGTATCCGCCCGCGCGGAACGCGCGGCTCGTAAACTTCCCGCGCACGCTCTCCTTATCAAGTCCGAGCGCAAGCTTGGTGTTCCGTTTTTCCATCAGCTCCACCTCCGCTTCTCAAGCGACTGCACCGTAAAGAACACGAACACGAGCGCGACCGCGATAAAGAACACGATCGCGGTGAGGTCGAACACGCCGCTCGTAAACGCGTCGAAGCGGTCGAACAGCGAGAACCATTTCATGGCGTCCGGCAGCAGGTTCGTCAAAAGGCCCGGCTTGAACGCTTTGACCGCGAACAGGCCGCCCTCGAGCAGCGCGAACGCGATGATCGCCGCAAAGCCGTTCTTCGTCATGGCGCGCACGAGCAGCGCAATCAACAGCGCTACGACCGTCAGCGCAATCATCGACGCGGTCGCGCCCGCCGAGACGAAGTCCGTCAGGCTCGTGAGGAAGAAGTTGATAAGGAGCGTCAAAAAGCACAGCACGGCCGCGATCGCCTGGTTCTCCGTCACCGACGAAATAAACAGCCCGATCGCGATAAACGCCGCGCCCATGACCGCAAAGCCGACGAGCGCGCCGTAGGCGGTCGGGAAGCTGATCGTGCCGAACGCGGACAGGATCAGCGGGTAGAACGCCATGATCGCGACCGGCACGGCGAACACCGTCAGCATCGCGAGGTACTTGCCCCACACGACCCTGGACAGGGTCACCGGCTGCGCGTACAGGAGCTGGTCGGTCTTTTGCCGCCGCTCCTCCGCGATGCCGCGCATGGTCAGCACCGGCACGACGATCATGAATATGAACGACATGCCGTCGAGCACGTATTCAAAGTTCGGGTAGTTGAAATTTAAATTGTACGCCATCGTGTACACGCCCGCGAACACGAGCATGAACGCGCAGAAGAGATAGCCGGTCATCGTGTGGAAGAAGGACCGGAGCTCGCGCCCATAAATTGCGCCCATGCGTCACGCCTCCTTTGGTTCGGCCGTTTCGGCCGCGTCGTTTTCCGTAAATTCGAGGAAGATATCCTCGAGGCTCGCCCTGGCCGTGGTCATGCCGAGTATCGGCAGCCCCCTTTGGCTCAACGCGCGGAACAGGTCTTCGCGCAGGTCCGCGTCGCCGTCCGCGGTGAGCGTAATGGCCAGCTCGCCGTTTTCGCCGCCGTCAACCTGCGTTGTGGCGATGTGCGGCACGGCCAAGAGCGCTTCCTCGGCTGCCTCGCGCGCGGCGCGGACGGTCAGCTTCAGCGTCGACACGCCCGCAAACAGCTTTTCGAGGTTCTCCGGCGTGTCGGAGGCGACGAGCCTGCCCTTGTTGATGATCAGGATGTGGTCGCAGACGGCCTGCACCTCGCTCAGGATATGGCTGCTGAGGATGACCGTGTGGCGCTTCCCGAGCTCCTTGATGAGGTCGCGGATCTCGATGATCTGCTTGGGGTCGAGGCCGACGGTCGGTTCGTCGAGGATGATCACCTGCGGGTCGCCGAGCAGCGCCTGCGCGATGCCGACGCGCTGCTTATAGCCCTTGGACAGGTTCTTGATGAGCCTGTGCCGCATGTCGTCGATCTTCGTGACCGCGATGACGCGCTCGATCCGCGCCTTGCGCTCGCCGCGCGGCACATTGCGGAGCTTGGCCACAAACAAGAGAAACTCCTGCGGCGTCATGTCCTGGTACAGCGGCGGCTGCTCGGGCAGGTAGCCCAACAGCCTCTTGGCCGCGACCGGCTCGTCGAAGATGTCGTGCCCGTCGATGGACACGCTGCCCGAGGTGGGGGCGAGGCAGCCGGTCATGATGTTCATCGTCGTGGTCTTGCCCGCGCCGTTGGGCCCGAGCAAGCCGTAGATCTTGCCGTCGGACACGGTGAACGACACGTCCGCGAGGGCCGGATTGCCGCCGTACTCCTTGGTCAGATGCTCTACTTGAATCACTCTATACGCCTCCCGGTTTCATTCGTATTGGCCATGCTACCATGGTTACCTTTAAAAAAGCTGAATCGCCGCGCGGCCAGCAGCGGCAGTTCGACGATGAAGCGGTTCCAGCCGCCGCAGCTCTCGGCGCGGATGCTGCCGCCGTGGCTGACCGCCACGCCCTTGGCGATGGCCAGGCCCAGGCCATAGCCGCCGCCGGATTCGCGCGCCTCGTCGAGGCGGCGGAAGCGCTCGAAGATACGGGAAAGCTCGGCTTTTTCGATGGACCTGCCGGTGTTGGCCACGGTCAGCCGCGCGCGCTTTTTACGCACCGAGAGCGTCATCTCGATCCGGCCCCGCTCGTCGCCGTACTTGATCGCGTTAACGAGCAGGTTGCCGACGAGCCGCCGAAGCTGCCCAGCCTGGCCGGACACGAAAACGCCGTCCTCGACGGCGGTGGAAAGCTTTTTTCCGCTCTCGTAGGCGGTCGCCTCGAGCTCGAGCGCGCAGTCCGTGGCGACGGCGGAGAGGTCCACGTCCGACAAGCCCTTTTTCGGCAGGCCCGCGTCGGCGCGCGCAAGCGACAGCATCTCGTCGACCAGGCCGCGCATGCGCTGCGACTCGGACTTGATGCCGCCCGTCCATTTTTCGAGCCGGTCCGCGTCCGCGCCGGGGTGGGTCAGCAGCATGTCCGCGTTGGACATGATGATCGTCAGCGGCGTGCGCAGCTCGTGCGACGCGTCCTCGACGAACAGCCGCTGCTGACGAAGCGCGGCCTCGACCGGGCGCACGGCCCAGCGCGCGAGCAGCACGCTGATGCCGAGAAACAGCAGCAGCGCCGCGGCGCCCACGACGAGCGCGTTCTCGGCAAACCGCCGGATGACGCTGCTTTCGAGCGAGACGTCCGCAAACGCGATACGTACGCCGAGCGGCATGTCCAGCCGGTAGAAGCGCAGACCGTATTCCTTCAGAAGGCCCACGTCGTCCGCGGCGGCGAGGCCCGCGCGCACGATGCTCTCGAGCCCCGCCGCGTCCTGCACCACGTAGTATGCGCCGCCGACGACGGCAAAGGCGCCGGAGGGGTCGATGTCCACGGTGAAGCAGGGGACGCGGGTGCCGGTGTTCTCATAGGTGGCGGAGAGCCCCGGCAGCGCGGCCGCGCGCTGCAGCGCGGTCAGGCTGTCGGCCTGCATGCCTGCCCGCGTGGCGGACAGCAGCGCGAAAAACAGCGCGCCGAGGATGCTCGTCACGATGCTCATGTTGATCAATACAAACTTTTGCCGCAGCCTTCGGATCATGTGGTTTCCCCGCACTGCAGATGGTAGCCTGCCCGGCGCACGGCCTTGATCTGGGTGCGCGACTGGATGCGCGCAAGCTTCTTTCTTAAAAACGACATGTACACCTCGACGCTGCTCTCGTCGACCTCCGCGTCGTAGCCCCAGACCTTGACAAGCAGCGTCTCCTTGGGCACGATGCCGCCCTTTTTCAGCGCGAGCAGGCGCAGAATGTCGAATTCGCGCGCGGTGAGGCGGATCGAGCGCGTTCCGCAGCAGGCGGACAGGCTCTCGGGACGGAGCGCGAGGTCGCCATATGCGACGCCGTCCATCTGCACCTCGCCGGGACGCCGAAGGAGCGCGCGCACGCACGCGAGGAACTCGGTCATCTCGAACGGCTTGACGAGGTAATAGTCCGCGCCGCAGTCGAGGCCGGTCACGCGGTCGACCGTTTCGCCGCGAGCGGTCAGCATCAAAACGGGCGTGTGTACGCCGCCTGCGCGCAGCTTTTTGACCACGTCGAAGCCGTTCATGCCCGGCAGCATCACGTCCAGTATGATGATGTCGTAGACGCCGCTTTCCGCCTCGTCCAGGCCCGCAATGCCGTTGCAGGCGGCGGACACGGCAAAGTTGTTCTCCGCGAGGATGTCGGAGAGGATGCTCGAAAGCTTCTTTTCGTCCTCGACGATCAACGCGCGCATAGAATCGCTCCTTCTGCCCCCATTTTGGCGTGGCAACCTGAAAGAAACCCAAAACAAACGGGAAGCCGGGCGCTTTCACTACCATTTAGTATAGGGGCAAGGGGGGTTCTTTACAAGCGGCGGGCGAAAAACGCCCGTTTTCGGCGGCGATTGAAAAAAAACGGCGAATCCCATATAATGAAGCGGGCAGACGGCGCGAAACGCCGGAAGATGGAGCGGTGCGGCATGGACCGGTACAAGATCATGATCGTCGACGACGAAGCGGAGGTGCGCGAGGGGATCGTGCGCTATATCGACTGGGACAAGCTCGGCTTTTCCGTGGTGGCGGAGGCGGAGAACGGCCAGGACGCGCTCGAGAAGGCCGAGGGCGTCGACCTCGACGTCGTGCTGACCGACATCAAGATGCCGTTTATGGACGGCCTCGCGATGGGCGCGGAGCTGGTCAAGATCCATCCGGCCGTCAAGCTGATCATATTGACCGGCTTCGACGCGTTCGAGTACGCGCAGGAGGCGATCCGCCTGCACGTGATCGAGTATGCGTTGAAGCCCGTGGACGTGACCGAGCTGACCAGGACGCTGCAGCGCGTGCGCGAGACGCTCGACCGCGAGCTTGCGGAGCGGCGCGACATCGAGCTGCTGCAGAAAAGCTACGAAAAGAGCCGCCCGCTTCTGCGCGAGCGGTTCATCAGCGAGCTGCTATGGGGGGGCCTTGCCGAGGAGGAGATCGCGCGGCAGCTCTTTGAATTCGGGATCGACCTTGGCGGCGCGCGAAAATACGTCGTTTCGGTGTTCGACATCGACGCCGCCGCAAGCGAGGCGCGCATCTCGGGGGAGCTTCTGCCGATCTCCGTGCGCCGCACGATCGAGGAGCTGTTCTTGGGTTCATGCCGGCTCGTCACGTTTACGTCCGCCGCGCGCGTCGTGGCGATCACGGCCTGGGACACAGGAAACCCCGTCGCGGACGTGATGCGCGTCGGCAGAGAGGTGATTTTCCAGAGCCGGCGGCTGTTCGGCATCCGCGTGTTCTGCGGCGTCAGCCGCGTCTACGGCAGGCTTGCCGACGTGCACACGGCGTTCCGCGAGGGCCGGTACGCGCTGGAGTACCGCCCCGCGCTCGGCGGCGCCGAGGCCATCTCGATACAGGACATGGAGGGCGCGGAGCAGCCCATCGCCTCGTTCGATCACCGCTATGAAAAGCGGCTGTTCTCCGCGCTGCGGTCCGGCTCGGACGAGCTGCTTCGGCAGCTCGCGGAGGAGATCGTATCGCGGTACGAGACGCGGGTGCCGGAGGGCTTTGAGCGGCACGCCTACGCGGCGTCGCTGCTGCACGCGATCTGCTCGGCGATCGAGAGCAACCATCTCGGCCGCACGGACGCGGCGGGCCGCGTGGCCGCGCTCGAGGAGCCGCCGCGCGAGCTGATGCGGCAGGCGTTTCTGACCGACCTGTTCCTGAACATGAGCGAATACATGCGCGCGCACCGCTTGGTCGCGGCCGAGGCGCTCGTCGGCGAGGCCAAGCGGATCCTCGAGCGCGAGTACGCGGACTCGTCGCTTTCGGTCGAGCGGCTCGCCGAGAAGCTGCACATCAGCCCCTCGTACTGCTCCGCGGTCTTCCGGCAGGGCACGGGCATGACCTGCGTGCAGTACCTCACCGGCGTGCGTATGCGAAAAGCCGAGGAGCTGCTGCGCGCCACCGACGAAAAGACCTACCTCATCGCGTCGCGCGTGGGCTACGACGAGCCGAACTATTTCAGCTACGTGTTCAAGAAGCATTTCGGGGTCTCCCCGTCCAAGCTGAGGAACTGAAAACATGAAGCGGGACGGCGGGCAAAAAAAGAGTTTTCCGCGGCGCGGCAGGCTGCTGGCCGAGAGCAGCATCCGCTACACGGTGTTTTTGAGCTTTACGATCACCGCCGTCGCGGCCGTCGCGATGACGGGGTCGCTGCTGTACGTCCGCTTCTCGCGGCAGCTCTCGAGCACGACGCTGCAGGAGAACCAGACGCTCGTCGAGCAGATCAACCAGAGCGTCGACACGCTGTTGCGCAGCATGATCCGGCTTTCGGACTCGTTGTGCTACTCCGTGATCAAGAACACGGACGTCGTGCCCGGCGCGCTGGACGAGAGCTTCCAGCTTCTGCACAATATCAACGCCGGCACGGTGGAGAATATCGCGCTGTTCGGCGCGGCGGGCGAGCTGATCGCGACCGCGCCGCCCGCCAAGCTCGAGGTGATGCCCGCGGACGTGCGCAGGACCGCCTGGTTTACGAACGCGCTGGGCCAGACCGAGAACCTGCACGTGTCCACGCCCGCGATCCAGCGGCTGTTTGCCGACGCGGAGCACCGGTACCGCTGGGTGGTGTCGCTCTCGTCGGCCGTGGAGATCACGAGCGGCAAGGAGACCTCGCTCGGCGTGCTGCTCATCGATATGAAGTATTCCGCCATCTCCGAGATCCTCGAGAGCGTCAAGCTCGCCAACGACGGTTACGTCTATCTCATCGACGGTGCCGGCGGAATACTGTACCATCCGCAGCAGCAGCTCATCGCCTCCGGCATACTGGCCGAGGACAGCGAAGCGGTGGCCAAGTACGCCGACGGCGCGTACAGCGTGGGGTCGGAGAAGGACGGCGCGCGCACCGTGATCGTGCGCTCCGTGGGCTACACGGACTGGAAGATCATCGGCGTGATCCCGCACGTCGGGCTGGCGTTCGACCGGCTGCAGAACTTCCTGTTCATACTGGTGATACTGCTCGTCTGCGTGGAGATCCTGACGCTGGTCAACGCCCTGGTTTCGTCGCGCCTGACCGCGCCGATCGAGAAGCTCGAGTCCTCCGTGCAGGCGCTGGACTACAACGACGCGAGCGCGCGGATCTATACCGGCGGCTCGTTCGAGGTGCGGCGGCTGAGTCTCTCAATCTCGCAGATGGTCGCCAGGATGCGCGAGCTTGCCGCCGCGATGATGCGCGAGCACGAGGAGAAGCAGAAGAGCGAGCTCGATACGCTGCAGGCGCAGATCAACCCGCACTTTCTCTATAACACGCTGGACATCATCGTCTGGATGATCGAGAAGGGCCAGCCGGGCGAGGCGGTCAAGATCGTGACCGCGCTCGGCCGCTTCTTCCGCATCAGCTTAAGCCGCGGCCGCAACATTATCTCCGTCAGCGACGAGATCGCGCACGTGAGCAACTACCTCACCATCCAGCAGATGCGCTACAAGAACAAGTTCCGCTACGAGATCGAGGCCGCCGAGGATACGCTCGAGCTTTCGACGATCAAGCTTGTCGTGCAGCCGCTCGTCGAGAACGCGATCTACCACAGCATGGACTTTATGGACGGCGACGGGCTGATCCGCATTACGACGCGGCTCCTGGATGGCGACCTCTTCATATCGGTCGCGGACAACGGCATCGGTATGCCGCCGGAGCGCGTTGAGACGCTTCTGTCCGAGCAGCGGCACACGTCGCAGGGCTCGGGCATCGGGCTAAAGAACGTGCACGACCGCATCCGGCTGTACTTTGGCGAAAAGTACGGCGTGTCGATCGAGAGCGAGCCGGACGCGGGCACGCGCATCACGTTGCACCTTCCGGCGGTGCCGGTCGAAGCGCCGGAGAAGGGGGGGCGGTAGATGGACAGGAAAGCCATGCGCACGCTTTTGTATGTGCTGACGCTGATGCTCGCGCTCGCCGTGCTGCTGTTTCTGATGCAGACGGCCGTCTCGCGCGAGGACGCGCGCGTGTTCGACGTGTCGGTGATCGTGCCGGGGGCCGGCGAGGCGTTCGAGAAGGGGCTGGACAAGGCGGCGCGCGACCACAGCGTGGACGTGCACGTCGCGTCGGCCGGGGCGCTGGACGCCGCGTCGCAGACGGAGCAGCTGCGCAGGGAGATCGAGAACGGCGTGGACGCGATCGTGCTCGAGCCCGTCGACGACACGGTCGCCGTGTGGCTGGCCAAGCAGAAGACCGCCATCCCCGTCATCTGCATCGGCGAAACGGAGCGCACCGACTGCTTCGCCGCGAGCGTGACGGAGAACAACGCCGAGATCGGGAAAATCCTGGCCGGAGCGGCCGCGCGCGCGGCCGCGGAGGGCGGCGCGGCGGCCGTGTTCTGCACGCCGGGGGACCTGGCCGTGGACGCAAGGTACGAATCGCTCTCGGGCGCGCTCGCCGCGGCGGGCGTGCCGTTTGTGACGCTCCTTTCGGACGGCTCGCTCGAGGCGTTCCTGGGCTCCGACCCGGGCGCGTCGATCCTCGTCGGGCTAGACCCGCAGGTGACCAGGCGGCTGGTGGAGAACGCCGCCGCGGGCGACCGCGTGTTCGGCGTGGGCACGGACAGCGAGTGCCTCTACCAGTGCGCGTCCGGCCGCATCGAAGCGCTCGCGGTCTGGAGCGATTACGAGCTGGCGTACCTCGGCCTGTCCGCCGCGGTGGAGGCCGCCTCGGGCCAGAAGGCCGCGAGCGTGACCATGAAAAGCTACCTCGCCGACGAGAGCAACCTGTTTGCCGAGCCGCTGGCGCGCATCCTGTTCCCGGCCTCGTAAAGCGGAGGAGGGGTCTGTGAGCTGAGCAGGGGCTCCGCCCCTGCGTCCCTTTGGAATCCCAATCGGGAAGGTCGGCCGCGTTTGGCCGCGCTGCGGGGCGTTTGCGCGGGTTTTAGGTTTGCAATATGTTTTAGGAAGTTTTGCCGCAATGAAGGAGTCAGCCTATGTGGAAGCTAGTTGTCCGGATTCTCCTGGCCGCGCTGCTTTTCGCGGTCGCCGCGGCGGCGTTTCTGCTGCTCGGCCGCGGGCAGGAGCAGCAGGACCGCGGGACCGTCAAGATCGGCGTGTCGCTCTACAAGGGCGACGACACGTTCATCTCGAACATGATGGCGTCGTTCCGCGAGACGGCCGCGCAGTTTGAGACCGAAACGGGCGCGAAGATCAACCTCAACATGTCCGACGCGCAGGAGAGCCAGAACACGCAGAACCAGCAGATCGAGCGCTACATCTCGCTGGGCTACGACGTGCTCTGCGTCAACCTGGTCGACCGCACCGACGCCGCGCACATCATCGACAAGGCGAAGGAATCCGGAACGCCCGTCGTGTTCTTCAACAGGGAGCCGGTGCAGGCCGACCTGATGAAATGGGACAGGATCTACTACGTCGGCTCCGACGCGCGCGAGTCCGCGCGGCTCGAGGCCCAGATCGTGATCGACGCCTGGGCGGCCGACCAGGGGAGCATCGACAAGAACGGCGACGGCGTGATCCAGTACATCATGCTCGAGGGCGAGAGCCGGCACCAGGACGCGGTGATCCGCACGGAGGTGTCGATCGAGACGCTCAAGAAGGCGGGGCTTGCCGTCGAAAAGCTCGACGGCGGCATCGCCAACTGGGACCGCAGCCAGGCCGCCGCGCTCGTGGAAACCTACTTTGGCGAGTACGGCGACGCCATCGAGCTGATCATCTGCAACAACGACGACATGGCGCTCGGCGCCGCCGACGCGATCGAGCGGCTCGGCATCCCGTTCAACCGCATCGTCGGCATCGACGGCACGCCCGCCGGCATCAAGGCGGTCGAGGAGGGGAAGCTGCTCGGCACCGTGCTGATGGATCTTTCCAGGCACGCGGAGGCGATCTTCCGCCTGGCGTACGCGCTTGCGATCGACTCGCCGGACATTACGGGAGCGTTCGGCATCGGACAGGACAAGTCCATTCGCGTGCCGATGCGGATATTCACCGCGGACGCGCAATAAAAGACAAAGCGACTTGTGCAACATCATAGAAATTTGCTATATCCCGATAAAAAAACGTATGGAGCTTCCTGAAAAAACCAGATAAGATGAAGCCAACCGGGTGTGTCTGCCCGGCGCCCGAAATTCATCTTTATAAGGAGGAAGCTACATGAAGAAATTCCTAGCATTTGCGTTGGTCTGCCTGCTTGCGCTCAGCGCGTTCGCGTGCACCGCCACGGTGGCGCCGGAAGCCACCGCAGCGCCGGCGGCGGAAGCCACCGCGGCCCCCGCGGCGGAGGCCCCGGCACAGCCCGAAGTCGCCCCGTTGAATGTCAGCGTGTTCTTCTACGACTTTTCGGACACCTACATCGGCTATGTCCGCGCCGACCTCGAGAAGCTGCTCAAGGACAACAGCGTCACCTACACGTTCTATGACGGCGCGTCCGACCAGTCCAAGCAGTTCACGCAGGTTGAGACCGCTCTGACCCAGGGCAGCAACCTCTTGATCGTCAACATCGTCACCACCGGCTCGGATGAGGCCGCGCAGAACATCGTCGAAGCCGCCAAGGCCAAGGATGTTCCCGTGATCTTCTTCAACCGCGAGGTCTCCGACGACGTGGTCAAGAGCTACGAGAAGTGCTGCTTTGTCGGCACCGACGCCGACGAGGCGGGCTACATGCAGGGCGAGATGATCGCGAGCTACCTGCAGGCCGAGGGCAACTACGCCAAGTACGACCTGAACAAGGACGGCAGCATCTCCTACATCATGCTCCGCGGCGAGTTGGGCAACGCCGAAGCCTTCGGCCGCACGCTCTACTCCGTCAAGAACGCCAACGAGCTGCTCGGCGCCGCCGGCAAGCTGATTCCGTCCGCCGCGAACCAGCAGGACGCCACGCAGCCCGACGACGGCATCAGCCCGTTCTACCTCTACGGCAACTGGTCGGCCGCCAACGCCAAGAACCTGATCGATACCGCCCTGACGACCTATAAGCTCGACAACGGCGACATCGAGATGATCGTGGCCAACAACGACGACCAGGCGCTCGGCGCGATCGAGTCGATGAACGAGAAGGGCTACAACACCGGCGACGCCGCCGCGCCCTACATCCCGGTCTTCGGCGTGGACGCGACCCCCGTTGCGCAGGACGCGATCAAGAACGGCAAGATGACCGGCTCCATCATGCAGGACCACCAGGGCATGGCAGACGGCATCTACTTCCTCGTTGGCAACGTTGGCGCGGGCAAGGGTGTGTTTGAAGGCACCGAGAGCTTCAACGTCGACGAAGGCGTCAGCAAGATCCGTATCCCGTACGCGATCTACACCGGCGAATAACGGCGAGCGGCCGTAAGGCCGCAGCAAGCGAACCCGAAAACGGGGCTATTACCAGCTTTTTCGGAATAGCCCCGTTTTCTTGAATCAATTTCTGTGTTATAATACCCCAATAAGCAAGTCTCGTTTGGGCAGGTGATCCGATGAGCCAGTATCTTCTCGAAATGCGGCATGTTACCAAGGAGTTTCCGGGCGTTCTGGCGCTGGACGACGTGCATCTGTGCATCCGTCCGGGCCAGGTGCATTCGCTCATGGGCGAGAACGGCGCGGGCAAGTCCACGCTGATGAAGTGCCTGTTCGGCATCTACAAGCGCGACGCGGGCACGATACTGCTCGATGGGAAGGAGGTCGAGTTCACCTCGACCAAGCAGGCGATGGACAGCGGCGTGTCGATGGTGCATCAGGAGCTTAACCAGGTGCATACGCGTTCCGTCATGGAAAACATCTGGCTCGGCCGCTTCCCCAAGACCGCGGTGGGCAGCGTCGACCACCGCAAAATGTACGAAAACACGAAAAAGATATTCGACGACCTCGATATGGACATCGACCCGCGCGTGCGCATCAGCACGCTCCCCATCTCGAAACGCCAGATGGTCGAGATCGCCAAGGCCGTTTCGTTCCGCAGCCGCGTGATCGTGTTCGACGAGCCGTCGAGCTCGCTGGCCGAAGCGGAGGTGGAGAAGCTGTTCCAGATCATTGCCGAGCTAAAGAGCCGCGGCTGCGGCATCATATACATCTCCCACCGCATGAACGAGATATTGCGCATATCGGACGAGGTGACCGTCATGCGCGACGGGCGCTGGGTGGCGACCACGCCCGCCTCGGAGCTGACTATGGACGCGCTGATCCAGCAGATGGTCGGCCGCGAGATCACGAACGTATACCCCCCCAAAACCAACGTCCCGTCCGAAACGGTGCTCGAGGTCAAGAACCTGACCGCGATGTACGTCAATTTGCGCGACGTGTCGTTCGCCGCGCGCAAAGGCGAGATACTGGGCTTTGCCGGCCTCGTCGGCGCGGGGCGCACGGAGCTGCTCGAGACGCTGTTCGGCGTGGCGACCTACAAAAGCGGCGAGATCGTCAAGAACGGAAAGCGGATCCGCAACCGCAGCAGCGGCGCGGCCAAAAGGAACGGCTTCGCGCTCCTGACCGAGGAGCGGCGGCAGACCGGCATATTCGGTGTGCTCGACGTAAAGGAGAACACGACGATCGCGAACATGCGCCGGTACTTAAAGCACGGGCTGTACCTCGAAAACGCCGGCATGGTGCGAGACACGGACTGGGCGATCACGACGCTGCGCATCAAGACGCCGTCGCAGAAGACCAAGATCCGGTCGCTGTCCGGCGGCAACCAGCAGAAGGTGATATTCGGACGCTGGATGCTGACGCAGCCCGACGTGTTTCTGCTCGATGAGCCCACGCGCGGCATCGACGTCGGCGCCAAATATGAAATCTACCAGCTGATGATCGACATGGCGAACCAGGGCAAGACGCTCCTGATGGTGTCCAGCGAGATGCCGGAGCTGCTCGGCGTGTGCGACCGCATCATCGTCATGTCCAACGGGCGCGTCGCGGGCGAAATGAACGCGGCGGACGCGACCCAGGAGGAGATCCTCAAGCTGGCCGCAAAATACGTTTAATAGGAGAGGGAATATGAGCGGGAATACGAGCGCAAAGAAGGGGCTGGCCGGACTTGCCGCCGACTGGGGCGAGCGGCGGCGGCGCTTTATGCAGCTGGACCCGGCCGACAAGCGCCGCTGGTGGAGCAATTTTTTGCTGAGCAACGCCATCTATATCATCTTCGTTCTGCTCATCATCTACGTGCAGATCGTGACGATGACGAACCCGAAGTTCTCGACGCAGTTTCTCTCGTTCGAGTCCATCGTCGACATCCTCAAGAAGGCGGCGTCCGCGTCGTTCCTTGCGCTGGGCGTCGGCGGCATCATCGTGCTGACGGGTACGGACCTGTCCGCCGGCCGCTGCATGGGCCTTTCGATGCTGGTCGCCGCGTCGCTTCTGCAAAAGCCCGTCGTCGAATTCTCCGGCAAGATGTTCCCGAATATGGCGCCGTGGCCGATCCTTACGGTGATCCTCACCGTCATGGTGATCGGCGCGGTCATCGGCGCGTTCAACGGGTATTTTGTCGCCAAGTTCAGCCTGCATCCGTTCATCGTCACGCTGGCCACGCAGCTGATGCTCTACGGCCTGATCTTGATCTACATGAACGCGGGCAGCAACGGCGGCGCGCCGATCGCGGGGCTGACCGAGCAGTATAAAAGCGTCGTCAAGGGCACCGCGAACATATTCGGCGTGGCCGTGCCGTACTACGTGTTCTATTCCGTGCTCGCCACCGCGGTCATGTGGTTTGTCTGGAACAAGACCGCGCTCGGCAAGAACATGTACGCCGTCGGTGCAAACCCCGAGGCCGCAAACGTGTCCGGCGTCAACGTGATGCGCACCATCATACTCGTGTTCACGATGGGCGGCATCCTGTACGGTTTCTCCGGCTTTGTCGAAGCCGCGCGCGTCGGGTCCAACAACGCGTCCGCCGGCATGAACGCCGAGCTCGACGCCATCGCCGCCTGCGTCATCGGCGGCGTGTCGTTCACCGGCGGCACCGGCAAGATCTCCGGCATCATCACGGGCGTGATATTGCTGCAGATCATCACCGTCGCCCTCCAGTGGCTCAGCGTCTCGACCAACCTGCAGTACATCATCAAGGGCGCGATCATACTCGCCGCCGTCGCGATCGATATGCGCAAGTACCTGGCCAAGAAGTAAGCGCGGAGTTTACAAAATGAAGGGTCCGGCAGATGCCGGACCCTTTGGTTTTGGGAGGGGAGTACGTTGGGGGCGCCGTCCCCAGTCCCACAGTTCGCAATGGCCGCACACACCCTTTGGGTCTGCGCTCCCTTGCTCACCGGGCCTAATGCCTCGCTTCATCCGCCGCAGGCGGCGCTCGGCTCTGGCCCCCCGGCCAAGGGTCTGAGACCCTTGGAACCCACAGGAAAACTCGAAGATCCGTTCGGGTTTCCAAAGGGACTTGTCCCTTTGGTGGGTGTTTGAGGGCGAAGCCCTCAACGTACCCTCGTCCCCCCTACACCCCCGAAAACGCGCACGCCGTATACCTGCCGCCCTGCGCGTGCGAGATGCCGAGCGTCACAAACGTTTCGAGCAGCTTGAGCCCGGACAGGCTGGGCTCGATGACGGGGTAGGGCACGCGCGCGCGGATGCGCTCTGCCACGCCGATCATGCCGGTGCAGCCGAGCACGAGCAGCTCCATGCCGCGCTCGGCGCGCTCCTTTTCGGCGGCGCGGACGATGTGTTCGGCGGTCGCGTCCGGGTCGTCGTTCAGCGCTAGGACGCCGAGCGGGATGCCGACCCCGGACACGAAGCGCGAGCAGCCGAGTTCGCGGTAGCGGTAGTTCATCTTATTTTTCGCGTTGTCGCCGATCGTGACCACGGAGAACGGCACGCCGGCGGCTGCGGCGAGGAAGAACGACGCCTCGCCGGCGCCGAGCACGGGCTTTTTCGTGAACTCGCGCGCGCCGTCGACGCCCACGTCGCCGCAGCAGTTGATGAAGAAGCCGTCGAAGTTTTTCTCCTCGGCGGCGATCAGCTCGAGCACATAGGGCGCGGCGAGCATTTCGTCGACAAAGCCCTCGATGGAGGCGGGGCCGCGGCGAAGGGAGCGGACCACGATCTCGGTGTCCGGCAAAAACGCGGAGCGGTCGAGCGAGCGGTCGATCATCTCGTCGAACGCCGGGTTTTGAATCGGGTCGATCAGAAGCAATTTCATATTGAAGAAAGGCTCCTTTTGCGGGTTTATTCGTCGCCGCTGATTTCCTTGATGTAGCTGTAGACCGTAAAGCGCGAGATGTTGAGCATGTCGGCCACATAGGGCACGGATTTTTGGAAGTTGAACGCGTTCTGCTTCATCAAAAGGCGGATCAGCTCGAGCCGGTCCTCCTTCTTCATCTGCTCGATGGGCACGCCGACCTGCGACACGGCGGCGTTGAATATCTGGCTCAGGTAATTGCGGTCCACGACGGAGGTCAGGTCCTCGCCGACGAGGTTCATGTTCTCGAGCACGAGCTGCGCCTCCGAGAGGGCGGTAAAGTCGAAGTTAATGCCGAGGCAGAAGAAGTAGCCGTCGCCGCGGAAGTTAAACGAGGTGGTCTTGATGCGGCGGTTGTTGCGCAGCGCGTAGCAGTTGATGAAATGCCCCGTGATCTGCACGCCCTGGATATACCGGCTGGCGCCGCTCGTGATCTCGACGGAGGAGCCGACCTCGCGCCCGCTGACGTGCCCGTTGTAGATGGAGAGGACGGGATGCCCGGGCTTGCTGTAGTCCTGGATCAGCGCCTCGCAGTTCCTGCCGAAGGTCAGCGCGATGCCCTTGGCGATGTCGTCGAGCATCCGGAACGCCTCGTCTCTGGTCATGTTTTGTCCGCCCCTTTCCAAATATCCGAAAACTCCTGCCGCCCTTACAAAACCATTATACACACCTTTCTTTTTGTTGACAAGATGCCATTACAAACTGTCATTATTTGTTTGAGGGTTGGAAAAAATAACCACAAAATGAAAGCGCCAATATTCCAAAAGAACGAACAGGATTCGGCGCAAACCGCTCAAAATTCACTCAAACCGCTGAGAAAACCGGCCGGAAGACGGTGCGGATGCGCGCTAAAGCGATGCGGGCGCGCAAAACACAGGCAACGGTTCTGCGCACAGATCGGCAATATGCGAGAATAAACAAATCGTGTAGAATTTTCTGCGCATGGTATTGACATATTGTTGACAAATGATACAATATGCGTATCCGAACATCAAAGTCAAACACAAGGGCGGGCAAAGCCCGGAACGCTCAGTAAAAAACAGAAACACGAAATCAGCTTGCATATGGATCAGGATTTTCAGTAAGCACGAAAGGACGCACTGCAGCATGAAACTGTTGATCATCCGGCCCGTCGTCTCGGAGCGCGAGGACGCGCTCGAGGAGGCGATCGTCCAGCCCTTTCTGTCGCCGGGGACAAAGGTTGTCGCGCGGCGGATTCAGTACGGCGCTTCGTCGATCGAGGGCGAGTACGACGCCGCGGTCAACGTGCCGGAGATCATCCGGCTGGCCATGCAGGGTGAGAAGGAGGGCTTCGACGGCGCGGCGATCAGCTGCTTTGCCGATCCCGGCCTCGAGGCGGTGCGCGAAGCCGTGTCGTATCCCGTGGTGAGCGCGGGCATGGCGGCCGTGCAGATGGCGCTGTCCGTGGGCAGGCGCATCGCGATCGTGACGATCGTGCCCGCGATTTTGCCGATGATCCGGCGCTTAAACGCCGAATACCTGACCACCGGGCGCGTGTGCGCGGTGCGCAGCATCGACGTGCCGGTGCTGAGCATCTACGGCGACGGGCTCATCTACGACAAGCTCTTCGAGGAGTCCGCGGCGGCGGTAGCCGAGGATGGCGCGGACGCGATCGTGCTCGGCTGCACGGGGCTCGGCGGCATGGCCGAAAAGGTCGAGAAGCGGCTGTTTGCGAGCGGCATGCCGGTGCCCGTCGTCGACCCCGCCGGCGCGTCGGTCGCGCTGCTCGAGGCATTGGTCCGCTGCAACCTTAGGCACAGCAAGATCGGCTGGATGCCTCCTGCGCAAAAGGAGCGCAGGTTCAAGGAATAACCCAAATACGCTGTAAACTAGAAAGGGAGAAAAACGATGAAGAAAACCCTCGGCATCCTTCTCGCGGTCCTGATGACGGCCGCAATGTTGTCCGGCTGCGCGGCCGGTACCAAGAAGGCCAGCGATACGATCGACATCGGCTACCTGGTCCACATCACGGGCGACAGCGCCCTGTGGGGACAGGCCGAGCGCGACGGCGCCCAGATCGCCGCCGACGAGATCAACGAGGCCGGCGGCATCCTCGGCAAACAGCTGAACCTGACGTTCTACGACGGCCGCGGCACCTCCGCCGACTCCGTCAACGCCGTCAAGAAGGGCATCGAGCAGGACGGCGTCATCGCCATGCTCGGCAGCAACATGAGCGGCCCGACGATCGCGGTCGCCGACATCTGCGCGCAGAACGAGGTCCCGCAGATCGCGTCGTTCGCCACGAACACCATGGTCACGCAGACCGAGGACGGGAAGATTCGTCCGTGGTCGTTCCGCCTCTGCTTCACCGACCCGTACCAGGGCCGCATCATCGCCAACTACGCCGTCAAGACGCTCGGCATCACGAACGCCTGCATCCTGTACGATGTGACGAGCGACTACTCCTCGGGCATCTGCGCCGCCATCGAGGAGAACTTCAAGGAGCTCGGCGGCACGATCGGCACCACGCTCGCGTTCAAGTCGGGCGACGTGGACTTTCGGTCCCAACTGACCAGCATCAAGGAGCTCAACCCGCAGGCCATCATGCTGCCGAACCTGTACAAGGAGAACTCGCTGATCGCCAAGCAGGCCTACGACCTCGGCATGGACGTCGTGCTGCTGGCCGGCGACTCGTATTCGCCCGCCATGTTCGAGATCTGCCCGGCGTTGCACGACTACTACACGGTCAACCATTTTGACTGGAGCGACCCGGCGCTTTCCGGCATCAAGCAGAAGTATATCGACCGCTTCGGCAACACGTCGCCCGAGCTGAACGTGGTCATGGGCTACGATATGGTATACTTCATCAAGGCCTGCCTCGAGAAGGCCGGCTCCACGGACGCCGAGGCGCTGCGCAGCGCGATCGAGAACGCGACCGACATCACGCTCACGCACGCGACGATCACGATGGACCCCGCCACGCACAACCCGCTCGATAAAGAGGCGGTCATCCTCAAGCTCGGCGACGGCGTCGCCACGTTCGTCGGCCGCTTCTCGCCCAAGACGGCGCAGTAACCCCTTCGATTCCATTCGTTTCCAAGCGACCGGGCCGCCGGTTTTCCGGCGGCCCGGCCCGCAATACCCGGCAGCCTTTGCCCGAGACAGCGATGGGCCAAATGGTTACGGTTTGAGGTGATAGACGTGGATAAATTCCTGCAGCAACTGGTAAACGGCGTCTCGATCGGCTTCGTTTACGCGCTGATCGCAATCGGGTATTCGCTGATCTACAGCATCCTGACGTTCTCCAACTTCGCGCACGGCTCGTTTATCACCGTGGGCGCGTACACCGGCTTCTTTCTGCTGATGTCGATGAACCTGCCCGTCTATGTCGCGGTGCCGGGCGCCATGATTGGCGGAACGATCATCGCGATCCTTGCCGACAGGCTGGCGTACAAAACCATCCGGGAGCGTGGCAGTCCCACGCTGTACTTCATCATCGCGTCGATGGGCATGTCGATATTCGCGGACAACACGATCATCGCGACGATCGGGCCCAGGTTCCGCTCCTATCCGGAGATCTTCGCAAAGACCGCCGTGCAGATCGGCAGCGTGAGCGTCAGTACGATGGACGTCGTTGCGGCGGCGGCCGCGGCGGTCATGCTGATCGCGCTCGTGTTTTTGATCAACCGCACCAAGCAGGGCATCGCGATCCGCGCGGCCGCGCAGGACCTCGAGACCGTGGGGCTGATGGGCGTCAACACGAGCAGGCTGATCACGGTCGTGTTCTTCATAGCGGGCTCGCTTGCGGGCCTTGCGGGCTTCTTCCTCGGCATGAAATACACGGTGTTCCCGACGCTTGGCTCGTCCATCACGACGAAGGCCTATGTCGCCGCGGTGTTCGGGGGCCTTGGCAGCCTGTCCGGCGCCGTGGTCGGCTCGATTTTGCTCGGTATCTTCGAGATGATGATCGCGGGCTATATCTCGTCGGGCACGCGCGATATATTCGTATATTTACTGTTGATCGTGATCCTTCTGGTCAAGCCGTCGGGCCTGCTTGGCAAAAAACGCGAGGACAAGGTGTAAAGGGGGGACGGAAGAAATGCAGTATTACATTGGCGTATTGATTCTGATCTGCTGCAACATCGTGGCCGTTCTCGGCCTCTCGCTGCTGACGGGCTTTACGGGTATCTTCAGCTTCGGCCACGCGGCGTATATGGCGCTCGGCGCGTATACGGCGGCGCTATTGACGGTCAAGGTCGGCCTGCCGTTCTCGCTCGCCATGGTCGCGGCGATCTGCGTCGCGGCCGTGATCGGGTACTTAATCGGCATCCCGACGCTCAAGCTCGTCGGCGACTATTTTGCGATCGTCATGCTCGGCGTCGGCGAGGCGACCAAGCTCGTCATGGACAACCTCGTCCATATCACGGGCGGCGCGCGCGGCATGGGCGGCATCGCGGAGAAGACGACGCTGCCGGTCGCGATTCTGATGGCGGCGCTCGCGACGATATTTATCCGAAACGTCGTGCGCTCGCGCTACGGCCGCTCATTCATGGCCATCCGTGAGGACAACCTCGCGGCGGAGTGCTGCGGCGTCGACACGTTCCGCATGAAGAAGATTTCGCTCACCATCTCCGCCGCGCTCGGGGGCCTGGCGGGCGCGCTGTTTGCGCACTACATCAGCTATATCCAGCCGGTCATGTTCAACGCCGACAAGTCGACGGAGCTGGCCGCGGCTGTGGTGTTCGGCGGCCTTGGCAGCATCAGCGGCTCGGTGGTCGCGACGATCATACTCACCGGCCTGCCCGAGGTGCTGCGTCCGCTGTACGAATGGCGGCTCGTGCTGTACGGCGTGCTGCTCGTGGCCACGATCGTGCTGCGGCCGCAGGGACTGATGGGCGGGCGGGAGTTCTCGTTCACGTTTATAAAGAAGCTTGTTGCGCGCGTTAAGGCGGAAAGAAGCGCAAAGGGCGGCAGGAAAGGCGGTGGCGCGGGTGGACGTGCTGAAAATTGACAATCTGACCAAGCAGTTCGGGGGCCTGACCGCGGTCGGCGACCTGAGCCTCTCGATTCCGCAGGGCAAAATCCACGGGCTGATCGGCCCCAACGGCGCGGGCAAGACGACGGTGTACAACCTCATCACCGGCATCTACCAGCCGACCAAGGGTACGATCGAGCTTGAGGGGACGTCGCTCGTCGGCCGCTCCTGCCACGAGATCGTGCAGATGGGCGTGGCGCGCACGTTCCAGAACCTGCGGCTGTTCCGCAAGCTGACGACGCTCGAAAACATCATGATCGCGCGGCAGCACGAGACGAAATACAACCTGTTCGACGCGGCGCTGCGCACGAAAAGGTTCCGCGAAACGGAGAAGACGCTCCACGCCGAGTCGAAGGAGCTGCTCGAGCTCGTCGGCCTCGGGGAATACGTCGGCTTCACCGCGGGCAACCTGCCCTACGGCCATCAGCGCCGGCTCGAGATCGCGCGCGCGCTCGCGCTCAACCCGAAGCTTTTGCTGCTCGACGAGCCGGCCGCGGGCATGAACCCCGAGGAGTCGCTGCAGCTGATGGAGTTCATCAAGGAGGTCCAGGTAAAGTTCGGCATCACGATCCTCTTAATCGAGCACCACATGGAGATCGTGATGGGCATCTGCGACCATATCGTCGTACTAAACTTCGGCCGCGAGATCGCAAACGGCTCGCCGGAGCAGGTGCAGAACAACCGGGAGGTCATCACGGCGTATCTGGGTGAGGTGGATAACAATGCTGCTGAAAACTAAGGACCTTTCCGTATTCTACGGCAACATCCAGGCGCTCAACAACGTGAACATCGAGATTCGCGAGGGCGAGATCGTCTCCATCATCGGCGCCAACGGCGCGGGCAAGAGCACGCTGCTCAAGGCCATATCGGGCGTACGGCTCAGCCGGCTGACCGGCGAGATCGATTATTTCGACAAAAAGCTCCCGCCGCGCATGCATACGCGCGTCAAGATGGGCATCGCGCTCTCCCCCGAGGGGCGGCGCATATTCGGCGCGCTGACCGTGCAGGAGAACCTCATCATGGGCTCGTACCTCGTGCGCGACCGCGGCGTGTACGAGGCGGGCCTTGCAGCAGGGTTCGCGCTGTTCCCGCGGCTTGCCGAGCGCAGGAAACAGCTCGGCGCGACGCTCTCCGGCGGCGAGCAGCAGATGCTGGCCATCGGCCGCGCGATGATGAGCCGGCCGAAGCTCTTGATGATGGACGAGCCGTCGCTCGGTCTTGCGCCGAAGCTGGTCAGCGAGATCTTCGTCAAGTTCCGGCAGATCAACGAGTCCGGCGTGACGATCCTGCTCGTGGAGCAGAACGCGAACCAGGCGCTCGCGCTCTCGCACAGGGCGTATGTGCTCCAGACCGGCCGCATCATCGGCACGGGTACGGGAAAAGAATTGCTCGCGGACCCCAAGATTCAGGAAGCCTATCTGGGTGCGCGTAAAAAATAACGAAAAATAGGACGAGGTATCGAACAAAATGGCAAAGACGGTATTGAAAACGCATGACGATCTCGAGGATTTTGTACAGGGCTGTCTGCTGTTCGGCACGGGCGGCGGCGGGAATCCCGCGGAGGGCTTAAAGGCGCTCGAGGAGCAGTTTGCCGCGGGCCGCGAGCTGTTCTGGGTCGACCGCGAGGACCTGCCGAAGGGCACGTATGTGGCCTGCGCGTTCCTGATGGGCTCCACGGCTCCGCTGACCGACGAGAAGATCGCGCAGATGCGCGCGCTCGGCCTCAACGACTGGTTGTATCCGCGGAACCTTCCGCTCTCGACGGCTTTTTTGGAAAAGTACACGGGCAGGAAGATTTCGGCGCTAATCCCGCTCGAGGTCGGCGGCAGCAACATGCCCGTGCCGGTCGCGGCGGCGGCGCAGCTCGGCATCAGCGCGCTCAACGGCGATTTTGCCGGCCGCGCCGTGCCGGAGATCACGCAGGGCGTCGCCGTGGCCAAGGGTGTTTCCATCACGCCGTACACGTGCGTGGATAAATGGGGCAACCGCTGCATCGTCGACGATACGATCAATATGGACATGTCCGAGCGCATCGGGAAGCTGATCTCCGACGCGAGCTTCGGCTCCACCGGCATCTGCGGGCTGATGATCCCCGTCGAGGAGCTGCCCGGGAAATACGTGCCGAACACGATGGCCGAGGCGCTCTCCTGCGGCCGCATCATCCGCGCCGAGAAGGCGGCGGGCCGGCTGATCGCGGACGCGCTCTGCGAAAAGCTCGGCGCCTACAAGCTCTTCTCCGGCCGCGTCGTTGAGAAGCCCTGGGAGGACCGCGACGGCTATTACTGGGGCACGCACGTGCTCGAGGGCGTGCGCGAGTTTGCGGGGCATACGGCCAAGGTCGTGTTCAAGAACGAGAACCAGCTTTTCTACTACGACGGTGAGCTGCTCGTCACGAGCCCCGACCTCATCATGAACGTCGACGAGGCGGCAAACGCGGGCCGCCGCAACGAGGACATCGCCGTCGGCGATGTGCTGACGATCCTCGGCCGCGCGTGCAAGAAGGAGTTGCGCGAGGACGCGATGCTGAAAACGCTCGAACCGCGCCATTTTGGCGTCGATCAGGATTACGTGCCGATCGAAAAAAACGTGGGTAAAATCGGCGCGTAATATCCCCACCATCGTTACACTCGGGTCTGGGACGGGGGACCGGCTGCTTCGCTGCCGGGCCCCGTTCCGTTTTGGCGGAGTGGGGCGCGTTCGGCGGAGTCCACCGCTAAGGGCCAAAGGGGTACGTTGGGGGTGCTGCCCCCAACCCCCTGCCCAAGGGACACGCCCCTTGGGGAACCCCGCCCTTACGGCAAGCAATCTTGAATCCCTGCGGATTGGGTTTCCACAGGCGGCGCTCGGCTCCGGCCCCCCGCCAAGGGTCTGAGACCCTTGGAACCCGCAGGAAAACTCGGGGAACCCTGCGGGTTTTCAAAGGGACGGGTCCCTTTGGTGGGAGTTTGAGGGCAAAGCCCTCAACGTACTCTTTGCAGAAACGCGGCCCTTGCCCCACAGTTCGCAATGGTCGCGCGAGCCTTCAACGGCCCACGTCCTTGCTCACCGGGCCTGCGCTTCGCTTCATCCGCCACAGGCGGCGCTCGGCTCCGGCCCCTTGGAACCCGCAGGAAAACTCGGGGAACCTTGCGGGTTTCCAAAGGGACGGATCTCTTTGGCGGGAGTTTGAGGGCAAAGCCCTCAACGTACCCTTTGCAGGAGCGCGGCCCCCGCAAACGAGATCGGCCCCGTGTTCACCGGGCCTGCGCTCTGCTCCTTTGCTGCGGCTGCCGCTCAATTGCCGCTTCCGCATAGCGGTGCGCCGCCGGCGGGTGCTGCGGCGCGGAAGCGGCCCGCTCCAGCGCGCGCACGCGCAGGCGGTACAGATGGAGCGCCGAAAGCAGACTTCCGACGAACGACAGGACACAGAGTATGGCGAGCAGAATCCGTCCCTGAACACTTCCGACAAAATCCATTGCGGGATTAAAGCGGTCCAGACAGAGAAAGATCATAAACATGAGGCTTGCGACGATACTGCCGTGCGAACACAGACCCCAGATTCGGCTGCGGAGCACGCTTGACGTCCCCCCTTTGCTTTGCGGCACGGGCCGCTTTTTTTTGTTTATGCTATCCCGCGGGCATGAGAGCGCGTGAAGAGACGGATGAAAATCGGATGAAAACGCGGCGCGCGCGCATAATTTTAACGCGATTCTCATGTTCCGCCGCCCGATTTTGGGGAAAGCGGCTGGAAAACGGAGGTTTGCTGGGATAGAATGATGAAAAGGAAGGTGTTCGTGGTGAGGGTTCTGATCGTGGAGGACGAGGCGGAAATCGTCCGGTTTCTGAAGCTGGAGCTGGAGCACGAGGGTTACGATGTCGAGACGGCGCACGACGGCCGCGCCGGACTCGAAGCGGCGCTCACGGATGAGTACGACCTTTTGCTGGTTGACGTGATGCTTCCCGAGCTGAACGGCCTCGAGGTGCTGCGCAGGCTGCGCGTCAAGAAAGGCACGCCGGTGATTCTCGTGACCGCGCGCGACGCGGTGGCGGACAAGGTCATGGGGCTCGACGCGGGCGCGAACGACTATATCGCAAAACCCTTTCATATCGAGGAGCTGCTTGCGCGCATCCGCATGGTGCTGCGGACATCGGCGCCCGCGGCGGAGGCTGCGGACGGCACGCTCCAAATCGAGGATCTTGTGCTCTCAACGGCGTCGCGCTGCGTGACGAGGGGCGGGGAACCCGTCGAACTGACCAAGACGCAGTACGATTTGCTCGAGTACCTGATGCGCAACCGCGACATCGTGCTCACGCGGGAGCAGATCCTAAGCCGTGTCTGGGGGTACCAGTATATGGGCGACAGCAACATTGTCGACGTGTACATCCGCTATGTGCGCAAGCGCATTCGCGAAACGGACGAGCATCGCCTGATTGAAACAATACGGGGGGTCGGCTATGTCATGCGTGATAAAACGCGGAAAGGGTAAGCTGTCGCGCCGGCTGACGTCGGTGTACGCGCTGCTGTTTGCGGCGGTGCTGCTTCTGCTCTCCGCCGGCGTATTTCTGCTGGCGTACGAGGACCTGATCCGGCGGCAGTCCGACAGCCTGAAAACGACGCTGGAACTGACAAACGACCACATTCTTGAGTAGGTGCTCGAGGGTGAGCCGTTCCCGGACCAAGGCGTGCTGGAAGAGCAGAACATGAACACGGACATCAGCATCTTTGTGCTGGACATGGGCGGAAAGGTCGTCGGCCGCGTGCTGAACTTTCCCGTGGACGAGGGAACGCTGCGCGGCATAGGAAAAACGCCGGTTTTACGAACGAACCGGGACGGACGCTTGCTGCTGTGCGCCGCCGTGGACGTCGAGATGAACGACAGTGTGCTTGGGCGGCTTTGCCTGGTCCGGGACCTGGAGAGCGAGGCGGCGTTTCTCAAGCTGATCGGCTTTCTGCTCATCGGCGCGAACTTTGTCGGCGCGGCCGCCGCGCTGCTTGTAGGCCATGTGACCGGCCGCCGTATGCTGGCGCCGATCGGGCGCATGATCGAGGACGCCAACCGGATTGGCAGCGCCAGCCTGGACGACCGGCTGGAGATTCCCGAGCCGGACGATGAGCTCCGGCGGCTTGCGCTGACCATCAACGGCATGCTTGACCGGGTGTCCTGGGCCTACCGGCAGCAGGGCCGGTTTGTCGCGGACGTTTCGCACGAGCTGCGCACGCCGCTTGCCATTTTGCAGGGGAACGTTGACCTGCTTGCGCGCTGGGGCGGCGAGGATCCGGAGGTGTGGCGCGGCTGCGTTGCCGCGCTGCGGCGGCAAACAGAATATATGGGCAGGCTGGTCGAAAGCCTGCTGTTCCTCGCGCGCTGTGACAACGCGCGCTATACGCTGGCGAAGACCACGTTTTTTGTCAAAGGTTTGTTCGCCGAGCTGATTGAGGAACAGTCGCTGCTCGATGAGCAGCACGCCTATCGAACGCTGTTCGCGGCGGACGACGACAGCCTGTATGCGGACCGCAACATGGTCAAGCAACTTCTGCGCGCGCTGATCGACAACAGCGTCCAGTATACGCCTGCGGGCGGGACGATCCGGCTGGAGTTCCGGCGCGATGCGGGCGCGGTTTCGCTCCGCGTGTCCGACGACGGCGCGGGTATGGACGGGGAGCACCTAGCGCACATCTTCGAGCGGTTTTATCGCGTCGACCGTGCGCGGACGCGCGCGACGGGCGGCATGGGCCTGGGCCTCTCGATTGTGGCAGCGATTGCGGAGGCGCATGGCGGACGCGTGCATGCCGAGAGCGAGAAAGGCAGGGGCACAGCCGTTACGGTGACACTGCCGCAGGCGCAGACGCTCACGGGATTCTCATCCGTCGCTCCCTGAAATTTTCATCTGCGCGTGTTAAGCTCATCGGGACGCGGAAGGGAGCGTCCCGAATATGACAAAATCGTCGAAACAAAAAAGAATTCGCCGCAGAGAAACTCGCCTTGGCGTCCGAATCATCGCGGGCGACGTTTTGCTGCTGGGCGCGGCGCTGGTCGTGTTCGCGCTGTTTCATCATGTGCTGCCGCAGAAACTGCAGCCGATCCGCCGCGTCGTCTCCGTGGATGCGGTTTTAACGGCGACGCCTCCGGCAGCCGCCGCGCAGCCCGCCGGCACGGACCCGGTGAGCGCCGCGCGGCAGGCCGGCGCGGTCTTTTCTCCCGCCGCGCCCACGGCGACGCCTGCACCGGCGGCGCCGGGCGATTTCTCCGCCTCGTTTCCGGCGAAGGATATCGGCGCGGGCGCCGATTACTGCGCGAACGGGAACGATGTGCGCATCGCGATCCGCCGCGTGCAGGAAAACGGCGTGACATACTTTGCGGCCGATGTGTATGTGCGCTCGATCGAGGCTTTCAAGACCGCGTTCGCGCGCGGATTCTACGGGAAAAGCGTCTACGATTTTCCGATTCGAACGGCGCAGGACAACAGCGCCGTGTTTGCGGTGACGGGCGATTATTACAGCGCGCGCAGCAAGGGCATTGTGATTCGAAACGGCACGCTGTACCGCAGCGTTCCCGCAAACGACGTTTGCGTGCTGTATTCTGACGGGGAGATGGAAACATACGCCTCGGACGCGTTCGATCTGGACGCGGCGAGCGCGCGCGGCGCATATCAGGCATGGTCGTTCGGACCGGCGCTGCTGACGCAGGACGGACAGCCTGTGGACTCGTTTGATTCGGCGCTGCGGGACCTGCACCCGCGCTGCGCAATCGGCTACTTCGAGCCGGGGCATTACTGCTTCGTGGTTGTTGACGGGCGGCAGCCGGGCTATTCCGTCGGCATGCGGCTGACCGAGCTGTCCGAACTGTTCTTTACGCTTGGCTGCAAGCGTGCCTACAACCTGGACGGCGGCGCGACCGCGGTCATGATCTTCCGCGGGCAGATCATCAACCAGCCATACAAGGGCGGCCGCGAGTCCGGTGACATCATCTATTTTTCGTAACTGTTCTTTACGCTTGGCTGCAAGCGCGCCTACAACCTGGACGGTGGCGCGACCGCGGTCATGATCTTCCGCGGGCAGATCATCAACCAGCCATACAAGG
>CAZKGE010000003.1:27645-31620 GCA_964552065.1 uncultured Oscillospiraceae bacterium
GCGGCCGCGAGTCCGGTGACATAATCTATTTTTCGTAGAAGATGGCGCTTCGCTCTCCCCGTCCGCACACAGCGCCGCGATGCTTTCCTCATACGGCGCGCGCAGGATGCCGCGCTCTGTGACGATCGCGGTGACGAGGCCGGCGGGCGTAACGTCGAACGCCGGGTTCTCGATGTTCGCGCCCGCCGGGACGACGCGCCTGCCGAAGGGGCAGGCGACCTCGTCGGGGCCGCGCTGCTCGATGACGATGCCGTCGCCCGTTTGGGTCGCGGGGTCGAGCGTCGATACCGGGGCGGCGACATAGAACGGGATGCCGTGCGCGCGCGCGAGCACCGCGACGGAATACGTGCCGATCTTGTTGGCTACGTCGCCGTTTTTCGCGACGCGGTCCGCGCCCGTAATGACGGCGTCGATTCTGCCCTGCCGCATGAGCGCGCCGGCCATGGAATCGGTGATGACGGTGACGGGCACGCCCGCGCGCACAAGTTCCCAGGCGGTGAGCCGCGCGCCCTGCAAGAGCGGCCGCGTCTCGTCCGCGTAAACCGAAAACCGGATGCCGCGCTCCGCGCCGAGCAGGATCGGCGAGAGCGCCGTGCCGTAGCGGATCGTGGCGAGGCCGCCCGCGTTGCAGTGCGTGAGGATGCGCATACCGTCCGAGAGCAGCGTCAAAAGGTGCTCGCCGATGGCCAGGCACGAGGCCTCCTCCTCGCGCTCGATCGCGGCCGCCTCGGCGGCGAGCGCGGCCTGCGCCTTCTCGGCGCTGCCCGATGTGCGCTCCGCCGCGCGCGCCATGCGGGAAACGGCCCAAGCCAGGTTGACCGCGGTGGGCCGCGCGGAAACGAGCAGCGCCGCCGTTCTTTGCAGCGCGGCGTCGAAGGCTTCGCGCGGGCTGTTTGCGTACGCGGCCGTGCCAAGGCAGAGGCCGTAGGCCGCGGCGATGCCGATGGCGGGCGCGCCGCGCACGGCGAGGCGCTCGATGGCGAGCCGCATCTCGCCGGCGGAGCGAATCTCGATATAGGTTTCCTCGGCCGGCAGCAGCGTCTGGTCGAGCAGCACGATGCTGGAACCGGTGAAGCGGATCGGGCGGACGGGTTCGGTCATATTCAAAATTCCCTCCTTTGGCGGGGGCGCTAAGGGCGCACGTTTTTGGCGCGGCCGCAAGTGCGCGGAAAACCCGGTATCCCGCGCAAGCTGGCGTTGAACAACGCAATCGTTGCTTCAACTATTGCCGGACGCGGTTGACCCAGTCAAGCCGAAAGACCGGGCTGTGCCGCGGTTGCCTGCTGCCGACTCGAATTTCTCTGTTGCCGCGGGCGCGCGGAAAACGCCGGCCGTCACCCCCATTGTACGGACGCGTTTCGTCCTGTCAAGCGGAAAAGCGGAGCCGTGCCATGGTTGCGTTCCAATAACCATCTGTTCATGACCGGCCCCGCGGAGCTCGCGTATACGGGCGATATCGAGGTATAGCGCGGCGGACGGCGGCAATAAAACGCGCGGGCCGGCGGAGATTCCGCAGCCCGCGTTCTTTTTGACGGTTGGTTTGCCGCGCGCCTGCATGGGCGCGGCTTGGCTTGCCCGCATATCCGGACCCCGTAAACTCCGCCCGACTCTACCCCCGCGCTACGCGTGGAACTGATGCCGCGACTGCTGCACGGAGCGGAACAGGATCAGCGACGCGGTCTGAAGCGCGGCCTCGATGCACAGCGAAACGCCGAGGAAGACCATCAGCGCGTCCGCCGCGGCAAACGGGTTGATAAGCGCCAGCGTGCCGAGCAGAAGCGCGGCGAGCGCGAACGCGAGCGGCAGGTACCAGCGCGCGGCCTGGAGCTTATATAACTCGATCGCGGTCTGCAGGCTGCCGAACCCCGCAAAGATCAGAAAGCACCCGAGCAGCAACGGCAGCGCCGCGCGCAGCACGTCCGGCTCGATGAGAAAGAACGCGCCGACCACGATCAGCGACAGCCCCAGCGCAAGCCCGCCGAACGAGAACGGGCCGACACGCTCGCGCAGCCGAAAATACAGCGCCGCGCGGACGATGCCGACGAGCACCGTGATGCCGGCGGCAAGATAGCAGAGCACGGCGCCGGACGCGCCGGGCCAGAGCAGGATCAGTAGCCCCGTGGCGAACATGGCCGCGATTGCGATGGTTGTGCGGCGGTCGGTTTTCGCCGCGGTTTGCTGCATCCATTCCATGCCGATTCCTCCAAACTTCCGGAGCATTCCGGTCATTGTGAACGATTATGCCTGTCCTGATTGTATTGTAGACAATTTAGACGGGTTTCGCAACAAACCGGCCCCGCTTCGGACAAAAAAATCGCGGCCGGATGCCGTTTCGCGTGATAAAGTCACGGAGGGTTCGGGAGAATATGCTAAACTGATTATAAGAAGGCAAATCTTTTGGAGGGATACGAATGGGCAAAAAAATTGTGATCGTCGGCGGCGTCGCCGGCGGGGCCTCCGCTGCCGCGCGGCTCCGGCGGCTGGACGAGTCCGCCGAAATCGTGCTGCTCGAGCGCGGCGAGTATATTTCGTTCGCCAACTGCGGGCTGCCGTACCACGTCGGCGGCGTGATCCCGCGCAGGGAATCGCTGCTTTTGCAGACGCCGGAGGCGATGCGCAAAAAATACCGCGTCGACGTGCGCGTGCGCTCAGAGGCCGTCTCGGTCGACCGCGCGAAAAAGACCGTACTGGTGCGCTCCGCGGAGACGGGCGGGACGTACGAGGAAGACTACGACAAGCTGATCCTCGCGACCGGCTCCTCGCCGATCGTGCCGCAGGTACCGGGCGCGGACGACGAGCGCGTGCTGCGGCTCTGGACGGTGCCGGACGCCGACCGCATGCGCGCGATGATCTCCGAATGCGGCGCAAAATCCGCCGTCGTGGTGGGCGGGGGCTTCATCGGCATTGAGACCGCGGAGAACCTCGTGCACGCGGGCCTTTCGGTCATGCTCGTCGAGAAGCTCGACCAGGTCATGCCGCCGCTCGACCCCGAGATGGCGCGCCTTTTGCAGAACGAGCTTGCCGAAAACGGCGTCTCGCTCCTGCTCGGCGACGGGTTGCAATCGTTCGAAAGCGCCGGCGGGCAGTTTACCGTCGTGCTCGAGAGCGGAAAGAAGCTCCCGGCCGATTTTGCGGTGCTCGCAATCGGCGTGCGGCCCAACGGCCAGCTGGCCAGGGACGCGGGCCTTAATGTCAACGCGCGCGGCGGAATCGTGGTCGACGAGCGCATGCGCACGTCCGACCCGGACATCTATGCGGTCGGCGACGTGACCGAGATCGCCGACGCCGTGTCCGGCGGCCGCGCGATGATCCCGCTCGCGGGCCCGGCCAACAAGCAGGGCCGCGTCGCGGCAAACGACATCATGGGTGTGCCAGACGCATACGAAGGCACGCTCGGCACGTCCGTGGTCAAGGTGTTCGACCTTGTCGCCGCGTCCACGGGCGCGAGCGAAAAGCTGCTGAGAAGCCGCGGCCTTGTCGAAAACAAGGATTACGAGAAGATCTACGTTACGCAGAACTCGCACGCGTCGTATTACCCCGGCGCGACGCCGATGACGATCAAGCTCCTGTTCTCGGCGGACGGTAAACGGATATTCGGCGCCGAGATCGTGGGCGTCGACGGCGTGGACAAGCGCATCGACACGATCGCCACGGCTATGCGGCTCGGCGCGAATGTGCGGCAGCTCGAGCGGCTGGAGCTGGCGTACGCGCCGCCGTTCTCGTCGGCCAAGGACCCGGTCAACATGGCAGGCTTTGTGGCGGGGAACCTGCTTGACGGCCGGATCGCGTTCTCTGATTGGGACATAGCCAAAAACCATCCCGGCGCGGCGCTGCTCGACGTGCGCGAGGAGGCCGAGCGGCTTGCGTACTCGGTCCCGGGCGCGGTCAACATTCCGCTGGGCCAATTGCGCGACCGGCTTTCCGAGCTGGACAAATCGAAGGAAACCATCGTGTTCTGCCCCATCGGCGTGCGCG
>CAZKGE010000004.1:0-15715 GCA_964552065.1 uncultured Oscillospiraceae bacterium
CCGTTTTCATAGTCATATTCCGCCTCCTGTTATTCCCGTGTGACGTCCCTGAGGTGCCGGCTCAGCAGCGCGAGGGACGCCGCCATGTTTTCGCTCTTGATCAAAATGCCCTGCGGCGCGGTCAGGTGTTTGGGCGCGAAGTTCCATATCGCAAGCACGCCGCTCTCCACGAGCTTGTCGCAGGCCGCCTGCGCCTCGCCGGCCGGCACGGTCAGTATGCCGATGCGGACGCCGTGCTCGCGGCAGTACGGGCCGAGGCGTTCGATCGGGAACACCGGCCGCCCGCTCCCGTCCGCGCCGAGCGCGGCGGGGTCTTTGTCGAACGCGGCCACGATGTTGAGCCCGTACTGCGTAAAGCCCTGGTAGCCCATCAGCGCGCGGCCGAGCTTGCCCGCGCCGACGAGCACCGCGTCCTTGACGTCGTTGCAGCCCAAGTAGTTCTCGATGTCGCGGATCAAATCCGCCGTCCGGTACCCGAGCCGCGGCCTGCCGCCGCGCGATACGGCCGCGAGGTCTTTGCGGACCTGGATCTCGCCGAGCGACAGCGCATCGCCGATGGCCCTGGCCGAAACATAGATCTCGCGCGCGGGCAGCGCCCGGAGGTGCTCAAGGTAGACCGGCATGCGCGTCAGCGTTTGCAGCGGCACGCTGTTGTCCATGCGGACCTCTCCTTTCCTGGTGATAGTCTCTCTTTTCATGTTCAGCATACGCAAATCCGCTTGATCGCGGTAGACGGAAAAACGGCATATCGATATACTGTTATCGATATGTCGTTATCTGTTTATCCGGTTTTTCTCAGGGCTTCAGATCGTTGCGACCATCTCCGCGGCCTGCCGCAGCTTCTCGATGAACAGCCGGTCCGCGCGCGAATAGCGGTGTTCGGTCCGCGCGATCAGAATGTCGCGGTACCGGTTGTTCGGCAGCGCGCAAGGCCGCTGCACGAGGCGGAAGCGGTCGAGCATGTCGCGCGGCACGGGCGAGCCGAGTATATACGTGCTCGGGATGCGGCTGAGCAGCTCGAACTGGCTGCCGCGCTCGTACACGGAGATTGTGCGCCGCTTCTCGCGCTCCTCGGCGAGCTGCCTGGCCTCAGCCACGGGCAGCGCGGGCACGACGAGGTCGCCGTGCACGAGCTGCGTGTATTTAGCCAGGTCCGCTTCTTCGATGAGGCCGTTCGCGGCGAGCGGGTGCTCCGCGCTCATCAGCGCGACGAGCGCAAACTCCCACACCGGCTCGTACCATAGCGAGCGCTCCGCCAGCGCGTTGAGAAAATGCGTCTCGTAGATCGTCTGGTAGCGGATCATCGCGATGCCGGCGTCGCCGTTCGTTACGCTCTTGATCGCGCTCAGCGCGTCTGTCTCGCGGTAGCGGATCGCGATGTCGGTCTCCGGCCCGAGCGTGCGCACGAACTCCGTAAACGCGCTGGAAACGTAGCTCGCGCGCGGCACGCAGATGCTGAACTGCACGCGCTGGCCCGCGGGCGGCTTGTACAGCGCCTCCATCTCGGCGATCTCGGCAAGGATGCTGCGCGCGTAGCCCAGAAACTCGCGGCCCTTCTCCGTGGGCACGACGCCCTTGGTCGTGCGGTCGAATATGGCGATGCCGAGGTCGTCCTCGAGGTCGCGGATGGCCTTGCTCAGGTTCGGTTGGTTCATATATAGGTTCTCGGCGGCCTTGCTGATGGAGCCGGTTTTCTCCACCTCGACCGCGTATTTTAATTGCAGGATGCTGTTCATTCGCCGTTCCTCACGTTTTTCTCTGCCGCGCGCCGCGGCCGGACTGTACTCTGCCCGGCGGCCGCCGCATCCGTTTTTTTAGCGGCGTTCCAGGATTCCTCCCACAGTATACCAATACGGAGCGGCAAGCTCAACAGGGCGGCGCGGCGGCGGGGCAAGGGCCAAATAAATTTTGCCGCCGCTTCCCCAACCCGCGCTTGGAACGCGGGCTAGTTTCCGGTATACTGTTAAGCAGCGGGGCGGGCGCCACGGTCGTGGCGCGCCCGGGGACAGACCGCCCCAAAGTTACGCATAAGGGGGGCGCGTCATGCTAGGGGCGATCGCGGGCGACATCATCGGCTCGGCCTATGAGTTTATAGGCATGAAATCGAAGGACTTTCTGTTGTTTCCAAAAGGCTGCTCGTTTACCGACGACACGGTCATGACGCTCGCCGTCGCGGAGGCGCTGATGAGTGCAGCCGGCGACGCGGAGGCGTTCGAGCGGCAAACCGTACGCTCCATGCGGCGGTTCGGCCGCGCGTATCCGGACAGCGGCTATGGAATCCGCTTCGGCGGGTGGCTGGAGATGGAGAACCCGCAGCCGTACAACAGCTTCGGCAACGGCTCGGCCATGCGCGTGTCGAGCGTCGGCTGGGCGTTTCCCTCGCTCGAGGAGACGGAGAGATATGCCGCCGTCAGCGCGCGCGTGACCCACAACCATCCCGAGGGCATCAAGGGCGCCCAGGCCGCGGCCGCCGCGATTTTTCTTGCGCGCTCCGGCGCGTCCAAATCGGAGATACGGACTTACATCGCGCGCCGGCACGGCTACGACCTCGACCGCACGGTCGACAGCATCCGGCCCGCCTACCGCTTCGACGAGAGCTGCCAGCGCACCGTACCGGAGGCGATCGTCGCGTTCCTCGAGGCGGCGGATTTCGAGGACGCCGTGCGCAACGCCGTCTCGCTCGGCGGCGACGCGGACACGCTGGCCTGCATCACGGGCAGCATCGCGGAGGCGGCGTTCGGCGTGCCGGAACAGATCAAAACGCGCGCGCGCGGCTATCTCGACGCGCCGCTGCTTGCCGTGCTCGAGCGCTGGGAGAATTTTAAAGCATAGCCGCCGCCGCGCGGAGCGGGCGGAGGGCCGCGGGTTCGGCCGGAGCCGCACGCCGGCCCGGTTTTGAAAAGGGGAGGAGCAATGCCGTCTATGAGGCAGAACGTCCGCAGGATCATCGTCTATGTTTCGCTGCTGCTGTTTCCCATCACGATGATCTATCTCTCGCCGTATGTCAGCGTCGACGCGGCTTTTCTCGGCATCGTGTCCGGCAGCGTGCTCGTGTTCGGGCTCCTGTTCCTTTCCGGGCTGTTCCTCGGCCGCGCGTTCTGCGGCTGGCTGTGCCCGGTCGCGGGGCTTTCCGAGCTGTGCCAGACCGTCAACCGCCGCCCCGTTCCCGCGCAAAAGCTGCGCATCGTGCGGTATTCGATATTCGGCTTGTGGTTTGCCGTCCTGATCGCGGGCTTCGCGCTGGCGGGCGGAATCCGCGGCGTCGACCCGCTGCACCTGACCGAGCGCGTCGTCTCCGTCGACGAGCCGTTCAAGTACATCACGTATTACTTTGTGCTGTTCATCCTCCTCGCGCTGACGCTGTTGGTCGGCCGGCGCGGCGCCTGCCACGCGGTCTGCTGGATGTCGCCGTTTCTGATCGCGGGGATGCTGGCCGGCCGCGCGCTCCGTCTGCCGCAGATGCGCATCCATGCGCTGCCCGACCGCTGCAACGGCTGCGGCGCGTGCGGCCGCCGGTGCCCGATGAGCATCGACGTATGCGCCGAAGCGCAGCGCGGCCAGGTGCGTTCGACGGACTGCATCCTCTGCGGCGAGTGCGTCGACGGCTGCCCGCAGAAGGCGCTGTCGTACGGGAAGCGCGGCGCTTAGCCGGCGCGGCAAATCGTAAAGGGAGGAATCCGATGATCTATCAAACGATTGGGCAAACCACGCTGTCGCGGCTCGGGATGGGCAATATGCGGCTGCCGGTGCAGGGCGACCGCCACGGCGCGCCCATCGACTATGCGCGCGCGCAGGAAATCATCGACTATGCCATCGCAAACGGCATCAACTATTTCGACACCGCCTATACCTACCACAACGGCGAATCGGAGCCGTTCGTCGGGGAGGCGCTGAGCCGGTACCCGCGGAAAAGCTATCATCTTGCGACCAAGTTCTTCATACAGGCCGACGCGGATTACCGGGCGGTGTTTGAAAAGCAGATGGCCAGGCTGAAAACCGACCGCATCGATTTCTACTTAATCCACGCCGTGTCCGACCGTACGCATCGGCGGTATGTCGACAGCGGCTGCATCGAGTATTTTCTCGAGCAGAAGCGCGCGGGCCGCGTCGGGCGCCTCGGCTTCTCGTCCCACGCGAGCGTTGAAACGCTCGAGACGTTCGCCGACCACCATGCGTGGGACTTTGCGCAGATCCAGCTCAACTGTTTCGACTGGCGGTATGGAACGGCGAAGCAGGAGTACGAGGCGCTCGAAAAACGCGGCATCCCCGTCCTGGCGATGGAGCCGGTCCGGGGCGGGCGGCTGGCCGCGCTGTCCCCCGTGGCGGAGAAGCTGCTGCGGGACGCGCATCCGGACTGGAGCGTCGCGTCCTGGGCGCTGCGCTTTGTAAAGCGCCTGCCCGCGGTGCGCGTGATATTGAGCGGCATGTCCACGATGGAGCAGATCCGCGACAACGTGTCCACTTTTCGGACGGGCGCGCGCTCACGGACGCGGAGGAGGCGCTGCTGATGGAGGCGTGCGAGATCTTCCGCAAAGAGGTGTCCGTCCCGTGCACGGCGTGCCGCTACTGCGTCGACGGCTGCCCGGCAAAGATCGGCATACCGGAGTTTCTTGCGGTCTACAACCGCTACAAGACCGACGGGGTTTGGGCGCTTCGCGGCCTGGACGGCGTGGAGTCCGACGGGAAGCCCGCGGACTGCGTCGCTTGCGGCGCGTGCGCCGAGCACTGCCCGCAGAACATCGGCATCCCAGGCCTGATGCGCGAGCTGGCCGCGCTGCGGGAGAAGAATGAGTAGCGGCTCCGGTTCTGACCGCGCACCGGGGCCCGCGGCCGGCGGCATACGCGTTTCCCGCCGATCCGGCGCGCGGCGCGGCCGCATCCGCCGAGTGCGCGGGCAAGCGCGGCTTTGCCGCCCCGCCGCGGCAGCGCAATAGGGCGACGGAACGATTTTGCGCGGGCGCGCGGCGCGGGCGAGCGGGTGCGCCGCTGCAAACGGAGAAGGGAGCGGGAGGCGTGAAGTACGCGTTTTTTACCGGCGCGACCGGCGGGCTCGGCGAGGCGTGCGTCCGCGCGCTGTGCGCACGCAATTGGACGGTGTTTGCCGCCGGCACGAACGGAGAGCGGCTTATGCGGCTTGGCGCGGTGGAGCGCGCCGTGCCCGTGCGGGCCGACGTGACGAATATGGCGAGCCTGCGCGCCGCGCGTGAACTCGTTCTGCAAACGACCGACCGCCTCGACGCCGTGGTAAACTTTGCGGGACTGACGGCGTTTGCCTCGCTTGTCGAGGGCGACCCCGCCGCGGCGGTCGAGCGGCTGTTCGACGTCAACGTTATGGGCACGGTGCGCACGAACGCCGTGTTTTTCGACCTTGTCGAGCGCGGCCGGGGGCGCATCGTGAACTGTTCCTCGTCGGCGGGCTGGATGACCGCGCAGCCGTTCATCGGGCCCTATGTGCTGACCAAGCGCGCGATCGAGGGCTACAGCGACAGCCTGCGCCGCGAGCTCCTGTATCTCGGCATCCCGGTGATCAAGCTGCAGCCGGGTTCCTTCCGCACGCGCCTTACCGACGACGTGTACGGCGAATACGCGCGTACGCTCGCGCGGACGTCGCGTTACGGCGCGTTGCTGTGCGGCCTTAGGCCGCTGATGGACAGTACGCTGAACCGTTCCGGCGAGCCCGAGGCGCTGGCAAAGCTCGTGGTCAGGGCGCTCGAGGCCAGGCGCCCGCGCGCCGTGTACCGCAAGGGCTCGGGCGCGCTGCTTTTGCTGCTGGAGCTTTTGCCGGAGCCCTGGGTGGACGCGGTATACCGGGCGCTGTACCGCCGTTGCAAAAAGCGCGAGGCGCAGCCCATCCAAAAGCGTTCCTGACCGCGGCGGCGGGGTAGCTCGCGGGCTCCGATGCGCTTGCCTGCCGGCCGGAACGCCGCGCCTTTGCCGCACGTTCCGCCGTCGCCCGCGGGTCGAATTCCACCGAAGCGCCCTGCCCGGCCGGCCGGGACGCCGCGCCCGGTCTGGACTTTCGGCATGATCCGGCGTACAATAAAAGGAGTTTCGGCGCGCCGGCATCATGGGCGCGCCCGGCGGGATAAACGCATCGTCTGTGTTGGCACGGCTCTTCGGTATCCCCATGGCAGTCGGACCGCGCGGGTCCGCTATTTCGGAAGGGGGATCGGAAATGGATTTCAACCTCGACGCCATCGACAATAAAATACTGGACCTTCTGACCAAGGATGGCCGGCAAACGTTTGCGGAGCTCGGGCGCATCCTCAACCTTTCGCGGGTCTCGGTGCGGGACCGCGTGAACAGGCTGGTCGAAAGCGGCGTGATCGACCGCTTCAGCATCATCATCAACCCCAGGAAGGTCGGACTGAACCTGTCCGTCTTCTTTGAAATCGACGTCCATCCGTATAAGCTGCAGGAGGTCGCCAAGGCCCTGGCCGAGAACCCGCACGTGCTCAGCGTCAACCAGATGACCGGCCCCAGCACGCTGCACGCGCACGCCGCGCTGCGAGACAACCAACATTTGCAGACGTTCCTCGTGCAGTCCGTCTATTCGCTGCCGGGGATCAACTCGGTTAACAGCTATGTCCTGCTGCGCAGCTTTAAGCCGAAAACCGGAGGCGTAAAGATCAGCGTTTGACACGCCCCGGCGCGGATTCTGTGTTTTAGCCTAACTTTGTTCGGTAAATTTTTTCAGGGCGGCCAAAGTCCGTCCGATGTAAATGTTTTTTCGCCTCCCGATGCTCTAGAATGTTTCTATAAGGAAATATTCGGCCGGGAGGTGAATTTTTTTCCTGTCATATCTTCGACTCCACTCTCATCAATAAAATTGGCGGCAAATTCTCAATAAGGAGGATATTCCATGGCCAAGGATCTAAGAAGTTTTTTGGAAAAAGTGCGGCGGGAGATGCCCGAGGAACTCATCACCATTCGAAAAGAAGTGGACCCCAAGTTTGAAATCACCGCCGTTCAGCAGAAGCTTGAGGACGAAAACCGGTGGCCCATACTGCTCTTTGAGAACGTCAAGAACCTGTACGGCAAGCCCAGCGGGTTCCAGGTGGTCACGAACGTGTTCGCCACGCGGCAGAGCTGCGCCCTGGCGCTGGACCTGCCCAAGGACAAGTGGCGGGCGGAGACCAGCCTACGGTATGCGCACAGGTCCGGCGATCTGATCAAGCCCGTCGTCGTGGACCGGTCGGAAGCGCCGTGCAAGGAGGTCGTCCTGACCGGCGACGACGTCGACCTGTATCGGCTGCCGGTGCTGACCCATCATGAGATGGACGGCATGCCGTACCTGCCGGACGCCGTGATCGCCGCGGACCCCGACACCGGGGTGTACAATTCCTCGCACCACCGCATGATCATCGCCGGCAAGAACGAGTCGCGCATCTGGATGAGCCCGCGGCACCTGTGGAACTATTTCATGCGCGCGCAGGAGCGCGGCGAGTCGCTGCCCATCGCGCACGTGCTGGGGCATCATCCCGCGTTTTTCTTAGGGTCCGAGTGCATCCTGCCGATGAAAACCGACGAACTCGAGGTGATCGGCGGCCTTTTGCAGGAGCCGCTAAGGATGGTTCCCTCCGAATCCTTCGGGGAGCGACTGATGGTCCCCGCCGACGCCGAGGTCGTCATCGAGGGCGAGATCCTGCCGAACCAGCGCGAGCCGGAGGGCCCGTTCGGCGAGTTCACGGGCTATTACGGCCCGCAGCGCTGGTCGCCCGTCGTGCGCATCACGGCCATCACCTACCGCAAGAACCCCATCTGGCTCAACATTCTGTGCGGCCATCCGGACACCTGGAACCTGGGCGGCATCGCCAAGGAGGCCTGTCTCTACGAGGAGCTCAAGCGCACCGTGCCCGGCGTGCAGGCCGTCCATCTGCCGGCGACCGGCACCTGCCGCTTCCACTGCTACGTGTCCGTCAAGCAGCGGTTCGCCGGGGAGGCCAAGGGCGCCGGCATCGCGGTGATCCCGCACCACGACATCGTCAAGCATATCGTCGTGGTCGACGACGACATCGATCCGTTCGATGAAAAGCAGGTCCTCTGGTCGATCGCGACCAGGGTGCAGGCGGACCGCGACGTGACGATCCTTACGAACATGCGCAACGGCCTGCTCGACCCGTCGGGCATGATCGAGGGCGTCGGCGCGAAGATGATCATCGACGCCACAAAACCGTTCGGCGCGCCGTTCGCGGAGAAGATTGATGTGCCCCAGGGCGTAATGGACCGCGTCAACCTCGACGACTACATCAAGTAGCGCGGTCCAAGCAATCCAAATCAGAGCAGGGAGGAGCCGTTATGTCTAAAATCTTCTGGGTTGTCTGCCCGAAATGCGGCAAAAAGTTTTATGCCGCCGTCATCGACTTCCGGCACAAGGGCCGCAAGATGATGTGTCCCTTCTGCCAGCACCGGTTCACGGACGAGGAGGCCAAGGAGATCGTCGAGTAAGCCTTAGGCGTCCTTGCCCGCGCATTTCGCCGGCCGGCTGCCGGCGAGCCTATCCTTTACAAAAAAAGGAGAACGCCAATGGAAATAGCCCATAAAAAAGAGTCGGACAAGAAGTCCTGGTTTTCCCGGTACGTGATGGGCGACGGGGAGAAGCGCAAGCTCCCGAAAAAGCTCGCCCTGGTGGTCAAGTGGAGCGCCATACTGACCACGCTCTACAACATGTGGGCCGTCTTCGGCTATCCGGAGCCCATCCTGCACCGCGGCATCAGCCTCGGGATATTTTACGGGCTGGTGTTCATGCTCTACACGATGCCCGGGACGAACACCAAAACGCGCGTCCCGTGGTACGACTGGGTCTTAGTCGCGCTCTCCGCCGCGGCCGCCGTGTACATTGCCGCCAATCTAAACCGCCTGGTGACCCGGTATCCGTTCGCGGACGCGGTCACCGGACCGGACCTGTTCTTCGGGATTGTGACGATCGTACTGCTGCTCGAGGGCGTGCGGCGCGTGATCGGGCCGTGGCTGTCCATCCTCTCCATCGCGTCGATTCTGTACGCGCTGCTCGGGCAGTATATCCCCGGCATGTTCGGGCACAGCGGATTTTCGGTCAAGGCGATCGTCGACGAGCTGTTTTTGACCACGGACGGCATATTCGGCTCCGCGCTGGGCATCGCCTCGACCTACATCATCATGTTCATCATATTCGGGGCGTTTTTGACCAACTCCGGCGCGGGTGACTTCCTGTTCGACTTCGCCTCGGCCGTGGCCGGTTTTACGCGCGGGGGATTGGCCAAGGTGGCCGTCATCGCCTCGGGCCTGTTCGGCATGATCAACGGCAGCCCCGTGGCGAACGTCTCCAGCATGGGCGTGATCACGATCCCCATGATGAAGAAGATCGGGTACCCCAAAGACTTTGCCGCGGCCGTGGAATGCACCGCCTCCACGGGCGGGACGATCATGCCGCCGGTCATGGGCTCGGTCGCGTTCATCATGGCGGAGGTCATCGGCATCCCCTATATCAAGGTCGCGGCCGCCGCGGCGCTGCCGGCCATCCTGTACTACGCGGCGCTGTACTTTGCGATCGACTTCCGGGCCGGCAAGCTGGGCATGCAGGGCCTGCCCAAGGACCAGATCCCGCCGCTGGGCAAGACGCTGATCAAGGGCAGCATCTTCTTTATCCCGCTGGTATTCCTGGTCGTCCGCCTGATGATGGGCAAGAGCCCCTCGCGCGTCGGGTTTGAGACGGCGCTGATCATACTGGCCGTCAGCTTCCTGCGCAAGGACACGCGCATGAATCTGGACAGGATCTTAAAGTCGCTGATGGAGGGCGCGACGGGCGGCATACTCGTGATTGCGACGATGGCCGCGTCGGGCATCATGATCGGCATCATCAACCTGACCGGCATCGGCACCAAGTTCAGCAGCTTCCTGATTGCGCTCTCCGGCCAGTCCATGATCATCACGCTGATCATGACCATGCTGCTGGCGCTGATACTGGGCCTGGCCATGAACATCACGCCCGCCTACCTTCTGACCGCCGTCGTGGCGGGGCCGGTGCTGCAGGGCCTCGGCATTCCCCCCATAGCCGCCCACATGTTCATCCTGTTCTTTGCGGCCATGGCCACCATGACGCCGCCCGTGGCGTCCGCCGCATTCGCCGCCGCCGGCATCGCCGACGCGGAGCCCATGCGCGTCGGGTTCCTGTCCATGCGAATCGCCGCGGTCGCGTATCTGATGCCGTTCGTGTTCATCTATCAGCAGGGACTGCTGCTGGCGGCGCCCGTCTGGCAGATTGCCCTGTCGCTTCTCTCGGGCCTTGTTGCCTGCGCCATGATCGCGATGGGCTCCGAAGGCTGGTTCCGCAAAAACCTGACCAAGGTGCAGCAGATCGTCCTGGTCGCAGCAGGCCTGGCCTGCCTGCCCGGCCAAATGCTCGTCACCGCAATCGCTGTTTCCGTGGCCGTTCTGACGCTGGGCCTGACGTTATTCAAGCGGGGACGCCACGATCAGAAATCCATAGAGTAGAAAGGGGTATTTTATGAAAAAACGCGGTATTCTGGCAGTTCTCCTGGCTCTTTTAATGGTTCTGCCGCTGCTGATTGGCTGCGGCGCAAAGCAGGCCGCCAAGCTCGACACGCTCCGCGTCACGTTCGCGGGCAGCTCGCCGGGCGGCGTATGGTACATGGTGATGGGCGGCGTCACCGAGACGATCAACAAGAGCTACCCCGGCTCCGCCATCACGGTCATCCCCGGCGACGGCGTGTCCAACGTGACGCGCGTGGCGGGCGGCGAGGCGCAGATCGGCATGACGCACAGCGCGATCGCCGCGGCGGCACTCGCCGGCAACGACCCCTTCACGGAGAAGATCGACAACATCGCCGCCATCGCCTCGCTGTACCCGAGCCACCTGCAGTTCGTTGTCACGAAGGACTCGGGGATTACGTCCATCGAGGACATTATCGCAAACAAGGCCAAGATCCGCATCTCCGTCGACTCCCCGGGCTCGACCGGCGAGCTGGCCTTCCGGCGCATGATCAACGAATACGGCCTCACCTATGACGACATCACGGGCTGGGGCGGCGACGTCATCTTCAAAGGCATGGCCGACTCCTCCGACATGCTCAACGACGGCCTGCTCGACGGCATGAGCACGATGACGCTGTATCCCGCTTCCCCGATCTCCGAGGCCGCGGTCAACAACGATCTCGTGCTGCTGTCCATCAAGCCGGAGATCACCGCCGCGCTTGCTGAGAAGTACGGCTACGGCACCTCCGTGATCCCCACCGGCACGTATACGTTCCAGCAAAGCGACGTGACGACCATCTCGTCGTACACGGTCATCATCGTGCCGAAGGATTCCCCGGACAACGTCGCGTATGCCGTCGCCAAGTCCATTCACGACAACCTGGACTACCTCAAGAGCGTGCATGTGGCGATGGACCCGCTCACGCCCGAGCTTTTGACGCAGAACCTCGGCATCCCGCTGCATCCCGGCGCGGAGCAGTTCTATAAGGAAGCCGGCGTAATCAAGTAACTTCTGGTGGACAGGGAAGGGCGCCGGAGAGTATACTGTCGGGTGCCCTTTCCTTTTTTTGCATACTTTGGATTTGGGGGACTTTGAATCATGCGGGTTGTGGTGGCCATATCCGGCGCGTCCGGCGCGATATACGGCGTCCGGCTGCTGGAGGTTTTGTCAAAGCTAGGCGTGGAAACGCATCTTTGCATTACCGACTGGGGCAAAAAAACGATCCTGCTCGAAACGGACTGCACGGTCGAGCGCGTCGTCTCGCTTGCCAGCCGGTATTATGACAACGCGGACCTGGCCGCGGCCATATCGAGCGGCTCGTTCCGGCATCAGGGCATGGTGATCGCCCCGTGCAGCATGAAGACGCTGGCCGGCGTCGCGCACGGCTATGACGAGAGCCTCGTTTCGCGCGCGGCGGGCGTGACGCTCAAGGAGCAGCGCAAGCTGATCCTGCTCCCGCGCGAGACGCCGCTGACGCCGATTCACCTCGAGAACATGCTCACGCTGTCGCGGCTGGGCGTCGTCATGATGCCGCCGGTGCCCGCCTTTTACAACAGGCCCGCGTCGATCGCCGATCTCGTCGACCATACGGTCGGCAGGGTGCTGGACCATCTGAATGTCGAGCACAACCTTGCCGCAAGATGGGGGGAGGGCGGCGCATGAGCGCTTTGGACGGCCGCGCGGCCGAGACGCAGCTTTTTTGCCTGCACACCGCGGCCGCGGGGGAGGGCCGCTGCAAAATCGGCGGCCTAATCAGCTACACGGAGCAGGGCGTGCTCGTGCAGCTTATAGGCGGCGAGACGCCGCATATCGGCGCGGTGCTCCTGTGCCAGCCGCGCGCGAGCTTGGCCGATCCGGCGGCCGTCGGCGTAACGACCTCCGTGCTGAACCTCGTGGGCCATAAGGACGACGAGGCGGCGCGCCCGGTCGGCGAACTGCTGGCCAAAGCGCTCAACCGGACCGTCGCCATCACGGCCGGCATCCACATCGACCACGCCTCGCCGCAGGAGCTGGAGCTGCTTTTAAAAAACGTCGGGCTCGTCGCCGCCGAGATGCTCGCGTGGGCGGAGCGGCAAAAAAACTGACCGCCGCGGCGGTCAGTTTTTTTCTGGTCCGCCGGACAGCAGGCGCGCCGGCACGGGCCGTAAAACAGGCGCGGCGGTATCGGGGCTATTCCATCCCGGGCTTCAGCGCCTCGCTCATGGCGATCCTGCCGAGCTTTTTGCCGCTCAGCGCTTTGGCCAGCGTAAAGATCAGATAGACGACCGCAAACCCCGCGATGATATAGGGATAGTCCAGCGTGACCGGCATCGTCAGGTCGATGCCGCTGGTCAGGGACGCGTAAAGCCCGGTCATCGACAGGAGGATGAGCGGGACGCCGGCCAGGTATCCGACGAATACGACCGGGGCCGAGCCGTTGAGCACCAGGCGCGCGATCTCCTTTTTGCGGTATCCGAATATCTTCATCAGCGAAATATCGCCCCGGCTCTCCTCGATGATGAGCGAGGTCACCACATAGATCACGGTCATGCCGATGACAAAAGAGATGACGGCGAGCACGCCGACGGCGTCCCCCAAGGGTTGGACCAGGATGCCGAAGGCGTCGATGGAATCCTGCACCGATTTGACGCTGTAAAGCTGCGCCGCATCGATCGGCAGCTTTTCGCGGCTCCACAGCCCCAGATAACTTCCGGCGGGGAAATCGAAAAGCGAGTTGTACGCGTCGAGCGGCATGAAGATGTATTCGCCGATGTAGGAATCCGCGATCGCGTCGATCGTCACATCGTATTGCCGGCCGCTCACCTTGTTTTCGACGGCGACGGCGTCGCCGGCCGTGACGCCGAGCTTGTCGGAAAGCGGCTTGGTCATAATCACCCCGCGCGTGTCCATCGGCGCTCCGCCCTGGTCTTTCAGCGCGATAAACTGCGTGTCGGGATCGATGCCGGCGATCAAGAAATCGTCGCTGCCGCCTCCGGCCGGAAGAAACGCCGCGGCCGAGAAGCTCTCCGTGCCGGACGGCGGCGCTTCGGTATGCACGGTTTTATAGAGATACTCGTATTCAAAGTGGAACGAATCGCGGATGCTGCCGTTGAGGAAATAGTCAATGGAGCTCTTGGCCGTAAAACCCAGCAGCAGCAGCATGCTGGCAAACGCCACGCCCGCGAACAAAAACAGCAGCCGGGACGGGCTTCTGAGCTGCCCGCGGACCATGAATTTTTCGGGAAACCGCCACTTGTCCAGCTTCAGCGCGCGCTCGAGGGCGTGGATCCTGCCCCGCTTCGCGGTCCCGCGCATGAGCGCCACCGGCGAGTGCGAGAGTTCCCTCAGCAGCACGAGGTACGTGCCGGCGGCAAGGAACAAAACCGGCGCAAGAAGGCTTTGTGCCAGCACGAGGACGTCGAAGCGCAGCTTGATTGCCGGCAGGTTGAAGTAGGCGAGCATGACGTCCAGCATCGGCCGAAACAGCAGCGCGCCAAGAAGCGTCCCGGCCGCGCCGCCGAGCAGGGCGATCAAGACCGGATACCGCATGTAGTGCGCGTACAGCTCGCCGCGCCGGTATCCGAGCGCGTACAGCGTGCCGATCACCGCGGCCTCACGGCGGATCAGCCTCCGGATCACGATGCCGGTCAGAACGCAACTGAGCAGCAGGATCGCCAGCGGCGCCACGGTGCTGACCCGGCTGATGCCGTCGATCTTGGTGGTGACGATGCTCACGCGCTTATTGTCCTGCGTGTCCGTCCATCGCGCGATGCCCACGCCGCGGCTTTGCAGCGCCTGCCGAAGCTGCGCGCCCAGCGCCTGCTTGTCGGCGGCAGCGTCGTTGAACTTGACGGCATAGAACGGATTCCCGCGGCCGAGCGCGTCAAAATCGGCGCCTCCGACCACCGCGATCCCGAATTTGGACGAGTCTACGACGATGTCGCTGTCCGCCTGGATCGGATAGATATAGCTCGGGAGCGCAAACGTGCCCGACACGGCAAAGCTCCTGCCGTCGATTTCGAGTCGGCTGCCGATATTTAGGCGGTTTGCCTCCGCAAACGCCGGGTCGAGCAGGATCTCGCCCGCGCCGGGCGCTTTGCCGGTCAACACGGCCGGCAGGTCCACCTTGCCGGTCTCGCGGAAGACGCGCAGCGTCCGGTCCGGCGAGAGCGCATAGTCGAACGAGGCGCTTTCCTCGATCCGCGCGTCGAACCGGTTTTCCAGCGCGGCGACGTCGCCCACCGGCGCGGTCGTGACGAACTGCGCGTCCTCCTGCACATTTTCGCGCTCAAACGAGGCCATCATTGCGGTCATGTTGACGGCGAGCAGCGTAAACATCGTAAAAAGCAAACAGTTCAACAGGATCAGGACCGTGGCGCCGATGTACTGCGACGGACTGCGCAGCATCGTCCGCGGTATCTTTCTATGGATCACCATCACCATTCGATCCTTTCCGCCGGAACGACCGTTTCATTCTCGGCCGCATCGACGATCTCGCCGCTCCGCAGGCGGTATACCCGGTTGGCCATGGCGCAGATCGCCGTGTTGTGGGTAATCAGCAGTATGGTTGTCCCAAAGCGCCGGTTCGCCTGCTGCAGCAGCGAGAGGACGCCCTGCGCGGAGGCAAAGTCCAGCGCGCCGGTGATTTCGTCGCAGAGCAGGAGCCGGGGGTTCTTGACGATTGCGCGCGCGACGGCCGCCCGCTGCTGCTCTCCGCCGGAGAGCTCCTGCGGGAAGCGGCGCTTCTTGTCCAAAAGCCCCACCGCCGCCAAGACCTCGTCCGTGTCGAGCGGCGCGCGGCTGATGTTCGACACGACCTCGATGTTCTCCGCCACGGTCAGGTTGGGAACGAGGTTATAGAACTGGAACACAAACCCGAGATGCTCGCGCCGGTATTCGGTCAGCGCCTTGTCCGAGAGCGCCGTGACATCGACGCCGTCCACGACGACGCCCCCCGAATCGCAGCGGTCCAGTCCGCCGATGATGTTCATCAGCGTGGATTTGCCCGAGCCGGAGGGGCCGAGGATCGCGCCGATCTGGCCCCTGTCGAGGCGCAGCGACACGCCCTTCAGCGCCTCGGTCACGACGGCTCCCGAGCGGTAGCTCTTTTTGACGTCTGTTACCTCGATCAACATATCGTTCTCCCATTTTTCCGCTTTTTGTGCTGTATGCGTGCGGATGCTCACATTATAGGATCCCCGCGCCGTCCGGTCAATGCGTCTGGCGGGGCGGCGGGCGGGACCGCGGATAAAAACATGGCGG
>CAZKGE010000004.1:15725-28745 GCA_964552065.1 uncultured Oscillospiraceae bacterium
GAGGGCGTGTTTGGCGGGCCGCCGGCAGCATTCGTTCTTCGCTCTTGAAACGGGCTTTATTTATGGTATGATGATCCTGCCGCGGCCGCGGGTTTTATGGCGCGGGTGCGCAAGCTACGCGGACGGCCGGGACGGGAAGATGTTTTTTCCGCCGGATTGGCGCGGGACCGCCCTGGCCCAGGGAAACGGCCGGACTTTGAAATGACCGGCGCCGAGGTATCGTGAAACTGCAGACGAAGGATAAAAAGGAAATCGCGCTGATCGCCGGGCTTGTGCTGGTGTGCTTCTGCATGCGCTCTCCCATGGGGCCGGTGGGGCCGCTCACCGCCCAGATCAAGGCGTCCCTCGGGCTGAGCGCGGGGTTTGCCGGGCTGCTGACCACGATTCCGCTGCTGCTGTTCGGCGTCGTCGCCCCGTTTGCCGGGAAACTGCTGAACAGGATCGACGGCAAAGTTTTGGTTCCCGTCTGCCTGGGCCTGTCCTTTTCGGGCATTCTGCTGCGCTCCTACGCGGGCGTCGTCGGCCTGCTGGCCGGGACGGGCCTGATCGGCCTTGGCATCGGCATATTGAACGTGGCCATACCGGTGTTTGTCCGGCTGAACTTTCCGCAGAAAATCGGGGTCGTGATGGGCGTCTATACCACGTCCATGACGCTGCTGTCGGCGCTGTCCGCCGGCTTCGGCATCCCCCTGTCCGGCGCTTTGGGCGGCTGGGGCAACGCGCTGGCGGCCTTTGCCGTACTCCCCGCGGTCGCGGCCCCGGCGTGGCTCCTCGCCGCGCAGCGCAGCCCGGTTCCGGATAGAAAAGGCCGGAGCGCCTCGCTCCGGGAAGCGGCGAAGGACGTGACAAATCTGTGCGTCGCGCTCTTTATGGCGTTCCAGTCCGCGCTGTTTTTCTGTATGATGGCCTGGCTGCCGTCCGTGCTGCTTGAGCGCGGGGCGGCAAAGGCGGACGCCGGGCTGCTGGTGCTTTTGATGCAGCTCGTCAGCCTGATCACAAATTTTCTCATGCCGGTCCTCATGCAGCGCTTCCCAAGGAGACGGAGCCGGCTGGCCCTCCTCTGCGGCGTCACGTACGCCGCGGGATTTGCGCTCCTGCTGCGGCCGTCGGTTCCGGGCTGGGAACGCATCCTGAGCGTCGTATTGCTGGGGCTTGCCAGCGGACTGTGCCTGAGCTTTGCGCTGACGCTAATCGCCCTGCGCGGCCGGGACCAGCGGGAAACCGCCGGAATCTCCGCCTATGCCCAGTGCGTGGGGTATCTGCTTGCGGCGCCGGCCCCCGCGCTGCTGGGCTCGCTGTACGACGCGACCGGCAGCTTCTCCTTGCCGGTGGCCGCGCTGATCGTCCTGTGCGTACCCACGGCGCTGGCGGGCGTCGGCGCGGCCCGCTCCCGCAACAAAATGCCGTCGCCATAAGCTGAAGCGCCCTTTCTGTCCGCGCCCCAACCCAGGCCGCGCGAAACGGCCGCGTGGCTGGAGCCAAGGCTTGCGGCGGGGGTTCGATATGCCGAATGGACCGGGGAAAACCTGCCGCGCCAAGCGAGCTTTCCGGGCCTCCGCGCGGACAAGGAGCCCGGGGATATAAAACGGGAACGGGCGGCCGACGAAACGCAGCTTCGATCATCCGCCGGCAAAAAAGACGATCCGAAGGAGGGCCCGATGGACGAAAACGGCGACAGCATCACAATCGAAGGCATTCGAATCACCAATCCGGACAGGGTGCTGTTCGAGGGCCCGGACATTACAAAAGCGGACGTGGTCCGGTACTACGCGCGGGTGGCGGGGCGCATGCTGCCGTATGTGAGCCGCAGGATACTCAGCATCGTGCGCTGCCCCAAGGGAATTGCGGAGGCCTGCTTCTACAAAAAGCATCCCGGCTCGGGGAGCAAGGGGATCGTCACGCTGCCCGTCTCCGGCGCCGAGGAAACGGAGGTCTATTTCTATATCGAGAACGCGGACGGGCTCCTGTACGAGGCGCAGATGGGCACGCTGGAGTTCCACGCCTGGGGCAGCCGCGTCGACGCGCTGGAAAACCCGGACATGCTGGTGTTCGATTTAGACCCGGACGAGGGACTGGACCTTGGCCGCGTGCGCCAGGGCGTGCGGGACATTCAAAAGATTTTGACCGGGCTTTCGCTGAACGCGTATCTTAAAACCAGCGGCGGCAAGGGGTACCATGTGGTGGTCCCGCTGCGGCCCGCCGCTTCGTGGGACGTGTTTCACGAGTTTGCGCGGCGTGTGGCCGAGGTAATGGAGCGGCAGTGGCCCGACCGCTATACGGGCAACGTCCGCAAGGCGAAGCGCGGCGGCAAGATCTTCGTCGACTGGCTCCGAAACGGCCGGGGCGCCACCAGCGTCGCGCCCTATTCCATCCGCGCGAGGAAGGGGGCCCGGGTGTCCATGCCCATCGCGTGGGACGAGCTTGACGCGGTCGCCCCGGACGGCGTCCGCATGGCGGACGCGCTGCAAAGGATTTCCGGCCCGGACCCCTGGGCGGGCTTTTTCGAAAACGGTCAGTCGCTCCGGTAGCCGGGCGCGCCCCTGTTAAGGGGTGCTGTCTTTTCCCACGCGTCCATTGTTTGGCCCAACCCGGACCCGGCCGGCCATCGCAGCATACCCGTCCCAAAATCGCGGCCGCCTAAAAAACTTCCCAAGGCCCGGCCGCCCGGCCCCGCCCGATAACAAATCTGCAAAACCGGCTATGGCTTATATCGACGCATTGTGCTAAAATAACACAAACACGCGATCGCCCCGCCGCCGGCGCGGGACGGCATGCCGCAGGCGCGCTGCTTTTCATGGGCAGGAAGGCGCGGGGCGGCGGCGCGTTTGTGCGGGCGGCCCGTTCCGCCGCATCGCAAACGGGTCCGGTTCCGCGGGCGGGGACTTTTTTAGCGGCCGCGCGGGGAAATACGGCAAACGATCGACAAAAACAATTGGACGCGCAAGGAGCGTTGCGCGATCCCTGGAGGCGGTACGGATGGGATTTAGGATTATCGTTGACAGCTGCTGCGACATGAGCGCGGAGATGAAAGAAAACGCCGTTTTTACGAACATCCCGCTGACGATTCATTGCGGGAACCAAAACTTCGTGGACGATTATGCGTTGAATCAGGCGGAGCTGCTTGCCGCAATGAAGCGGAGCGAGACCGCGCCCTCCACGTCCTGCCCCTCGCCGCAGGCGTATCTGAACGCGATGGACTGCGGGACGGAGGACGTATACGTCGTCACGCTCTCGGCGGTTCTCAGCGGTTCCCACAACTCCGCGCAGACGGCCCGCACGATGCTCGAAGAAAACGAGCCCGCGCGGAACGTCCATGTTTTCAATACGCGCTCCGCTTCCTCCGGGGAGACGCTGGTGGCGCTGAAGATCCGGGAGCTGGCCGAGACGGGCATCCCCTTCGGCGAGGTCGTGCAGAAGACGGAGCAGTTCATCGGCCGCATGCGGACGCTTTTTACGCTGGAGTCGTTGGACAACCTCCGCAAGAACGGGCGCCTGGGGAGGCTTCAGGCGGCGGTGGCGGCGGCCCTGCGCATCAAGCTCTTTCTCCACGCGACGCCGGATGGCGAGATCGGCCTGTTCGGCAAGGCGCTGTCGATTAAGCAGGCGCTCGGCATGATGATTTCCCATATCGCCGCCGACGCGGACCATGCGGGCAAAACGCTCGTGATCAGCCACTGCAACTGCAACGACAGGGCCTCCTGGCTGAAAAGCCAAATGGAGCGGCTGTGCGCCTTTGCGCATATCGTCGTCGTGGAAACGCGGGGGATCGCCACGGTCTACGCGGACAACGGCGGCATCGTGTGCGCGTACTAGCGTTCGGCGGGCGCGCTTAAGCGTACGGACATAAAAAATCAAAACGGGGCGGGAATGACATGGCTTCCCGCCCCGTTTTTTCGCGACGCTTTTCAACCGGCAGAATCCCGTCCGGCCCCTATTCTCCCTGGACCGTTTCATACGGCCAGTCGGCGATGCCGCCGAAGTCGTGGACGTTCGTGTACCCGAGCGCGATCAGTTTGTTCGCGGCCTGCGCGCTGCGGTTGCCCGAACGGCAGTAGATCAGAATTTCGGCGTTAAAATCCGCCAGCTGTTCCGGGGCCGTATCGGTTATGGTTTCGTTCGGGATTAAAACGGCGTCCGGGATATGTCCCGCCCGGTATTCCTCCGCGGTTCGCACGTCGACAATGATCACGCCGTCCCCGCTGTCGATGCGGGATTTGGCCTCCTGAGCCGTGATCTTTTGATACACGCCCGCGGAAGGCGCATTACTTGCCTCCGAAGCGGAAGGCTTGGCCGGCAGCGCCGCCGAACCCGCCAGCAGTATCCCCAGTACGATCCCGTACACCGTCGATATATAGGGATTGGCGGTGATCGGACAGGCTCCGGACGAGCAGCCGATCAGCCGATAGAATACAAAATACCCTGCCGCGCCCCCGACGACGGCGCCGATTATATACCTGACCATGCGATGTTCACTCCCGTCCTGTCCGCCGGTTCGATCCATGCGACCAACCGTTGTCTTAAGATCATTATACCGGCCAGGAGGCGCGGTTTCCGTGACCTTGTCACCCTTTGCGTTTGTCCTGAGCGGGAAAAACTCGCGCGGCTCAGGCGCACGGCGGGCGCCGTCTTCTTAAACACGGCGTTTACCGCAAAACAGGAGGGAGCCGCCCGCCTGCGTTTTGGCGGGGCTAAGCCGCAGGGATAAACGGAGCAATAAAATACCGGCCGCGCAGTTTATGGCGCGCGCCGGTTTGCCGGGAAGGCCGATTCGTCCGTTGCGGCATTGCCGCCTGCCGTGCGGGCGGGGCGGAACGCCCGGGGCTTACGGCCAAAACACCTGCTCCACGAGCGTCACGTCGCCGTCGCTGCCCACGTGGATGTAGTAGAAGAAGGTTTCCAAAAGCAGCGACGAGTCAAGCGCGTAAATCTCGCGAAAATCTTCCGCGTCCGATTTTATGGGTTTGGCGGTGTTCACCTGTTCGCCGTTCGTCTGGAACATCAGTTTCAGCGGCACGTCGTCCAGATCGATCGCGCGGAGCTGGCTGTTCTGGTTCTTTTTGACATATTCCGAGTCGGCAAAGTTATCCACCGTTTCCTTTGCTTTTGCCTTGGAGTATCCTTCATGCTCGACCAGATACTGGACCGCCTTATCGCCCGTCAGCATATCGAAATAATCGAACTTTGCGATACCGGTATCCGGGTCGAACGAGACAAGGTCCGCGTAGCTGGAATACATTTTAGGGCCCTTCGGCGCGGGCGTATATGTGGGCGCTGCCGTCGGCGCAGGCGTTTCGGGCGCGGCGGTAGCCGTCGGCTCGACGGCGGTTGCGGTCGGAGCCGGAGTCGTTGGCTGCGGTGTGACCGCAGGCGTGGCTGTTGCGGGAATGGCGGTTGCGGGCGCGTCGGTGGGCGTGCTCGGGGCGACCGGAATTCGGGCGCAGCCGGCTGCAAAAACCATCGCAACCAGAAGCGCCGTCACGGTCACAATTCTTTTTCCAGTGTGCTTCATAAATGCACCCCTCCTTATCCATCGTATGCATTTCTCCGCTGAAGGACGACATCATTTGATCGGTTGAGTGGCTTTCGTAACGACAATACTCCCGTGGTATTCCTTTGTCAATATCTCGAATTGCGTTAAAAAGGAAAGACCGGCGATAACGGGTCAAGCGGAAAACAGGGGATTTACGAGGGGTTTTTAATAAGCCATACAAAGGATTCGCCTTTCATAGGCGTTCCCCCTTCATTTTTTTCAGGAGATAGAAGCCGGCGTCGAATGAGCCCGCCGCAGCATCCCGAAGCGCCCGTGCTTTTTTTCGCAAAACCGGCCATGACCGGCTTGATCCGGCGGATCGAAAAAGCGCGGTTCTTTTGGGCGAAACATCGCTTCCGGGAGGCGGTGCCGGGCCTCCGCCCGCACTTCTGTCCGGCCGGTTCATGAACGCGAAACGGCAGTATCGTAACATCGCTCCCCCGCGCAACGGGGCTTGCGTCGTGTCAATGCCCTACTCCCGCGTTTTTTCCATAAAAGCGAGACGAATATTGCGGGCGGCGCTTTTCCTGCCCGTGATCTGATAGACGCGCACCAGCGCTTCACAGGCCGCCTCGCTGTAGGGTTCGGCGGCGAGCGCTCGGGTAAGGAGCGCCTCCGCCTCGGCGAAAGCGCCCTCTTCCGTATAGATTTCGGAAAGCCTGAGCGCCGCGTCCAGGAACCGGGACTTGATATGCTCGCGCGCAAGTATGGTCCAGTCCTCATAAACGTCCTGCGGCAACAGATCGCCGCCATAGACCTCGAGCATCTCCGTTAAAACGGACCGGATGTCCCCGCCGTCGGACGCGTAAAGCCGATACGTATCGTACAGACGCAGGAAGTTTTCGACGTCCACGGTAAGCCGCTCGGACGGCATGAGCTCAAATCCGCTTCCGCGGTCCCGGATCAGCGCGAATACGTCCTCGAAGGTTACCCCGTGCGCCGAAAACACGCGGCGCAGCTCATAGAGCGCAACGTTGAGGGAAGCCGCCGCCGCCTTTCCGCCCGCGTCCGGCCAGAATGTTTCCGCAAGAACGTCTTTGGATATGAAGCGTCCCCGCTGGAGCAGAAGATACTTGAATATCCCCTGTATCTTCCGCGTTTTCCATTCGGACTCGCCGATCGGATCGTCTCCGATATACACCCGGAACCCGCCCAGCATCAATACGCGGATGACCGTTTCGTTCCTCTTTGCCGTCCCGAACCGGCGGATAAAAAGGCGGGCCGCCTTTGCAAAACAGAGCCGGACGGCGTTTTCTTCCAGATACCGCCCCACCGGCTCGCCGAAAAAGCGGGAGATCAGCGTCTGGGCATAATCGGCGCACATATTTTTGACGACGCAAAACGCGGCCATTTCCGCCAGCGTGGGGAAAAAGAGGTCGCAGTACGTGACGTAGCCGTGTTCCTTGGAAAGGGTGATGAAGGCGCCAAGATACGTGTCCGCGCGGGCGTGATCCTTCCGGTCATAATACAGCTTCGCCAGATGCATGGCCGTGCCCGCCACGGATTGGAGGGCTTTCTTTTGGCTGCTTAAGCGGAACGATTTTAGCAGCATCTCCTCGGCCTCTTCGCAAAAACCCGTTTCCCGCAGGATGACCCCCGCCATGCTCTGCGCGGTCTCCGCGAACCCCTGGCCCACGGGAGCTTCCGAGAGATAGGCGCAGGATGCCCGCACCTCGCCGAGGTTCACCCTTGCGGGCTCCCGCTCGAGCAGCCAGAGATTTTGGTACATGATGTTCCGGCGGACATGCGCCTCGTTGTGATAGTCCTCAAAACTGGCTGCGGACGCGCGGATGAGCTCCACGGCCTGATCGACGTCGTGCGCGCGGTAGCGGGCTATGGCGGCGTCCCGCTTGCCGAAGCCCAGCGCATAGCCGGAGCGGTACTTTTCGCCGAGGCGCAGAAGCTCGCTTCGAACCCAGGCCGACCAGTCCGCATCGTCCATATAGCAGGCGACGATATGGCAAAACACCATGGTGAGGATCTTCCACTGGTCGTTTTTCTGCACGATCGGCATTTTGAGGTTTTCTTCGATGAACCGCTTGCCCGTCTCGAGGTCGCCCAGCCGGTAATGGATCATGCAAAGAAAGTTGTTTACGCCATAGCGCCAGAGGTCGTTGAGCTTGTATTTTTGGATCTCCCTGCCCAGCGACAACCCTTCCTCGAAGTCCTCGTCAAAGGCCGCTCTGCCAAGCCGCACCGCAAGCAGCGTCGCGCGCACGTCGTCGCTGCTGATCTTCTCGTCCAGCCGTTTGCAGTCGGCCATCAGCGTGCGGATCATCGCAACGTCGTTGCGCTGCGCGAACGCGGTGAACAACACGCCGATGACCTGAACCTGCATGTCTGTGTTGCCCGAAAGCTCAAAGAGGCGCGCCGCGCGGTACAGACAGGAGCAGGAACGCTCAAAGTCGCTGCTGACGATGATGAATCCATAGAAGAACGACAGGTACGGATTATTCTCCACCACCTGTGCGGGGAACTCCTCGAGAAACATCTTGAGATGTTCGCCAAATCCCGAATCCAGCATCCTCCGGCCGTTTTGGCAGAGCAGCCGGATCGCGTCCTCCGCGCGGCCCGCCAGCAGCATGTGCCGGACGGAGCGTACGAAATCACCCGCGGCGAGATAGTAGTCCGAGGCCCGGACATGGAACGCCGAGATTTCCGCCGGGCTGAAATACTCCTCGCCGAGGCCGAGCAGAAAGCGCCGGAACAATGGATGGAAGCGGTACGTGGCGTCCTCGGCGCCGGTTTTTTGCAGAAACAGGTTCGTCTTTTCACAGTATTCGACGATGGCCTGCGCGCCGGCAATGCCGAGGGTTGCCTCGGCCTCGGCGATCCGGAACTCCTCCAGCGTGGCCATTTGCGCAATGGCGCGGAGGCTCTCGGACGACAGGCCCTGCATCACCTCCGCGAGAAAGAACCGGAAGGCCTCGTTTTTTCCGCCGGCGGCCTGAAAAAAGCTCTCGACGCCCTGCGCCCCCAGGCGGCCGATCAGGTTGGCGAGGATGATGATGCCGGAGATCCAGCCCTCCGTGCTGTCCATGACCCGGGCCGCCATGCCGGGCGGAAGGACAAGGCCGCGCGCCTTCATGTATTGCACGATCTCCTCCTCCGAAAAGCTCAGATGCCTTTCCGTGAGGAAAAGAACATCCCCGCCGAGGCCGTGCGCGCCGTCGAAAATGCCGGTGTCCTTTCTCGAAATGACGACGATATGCACGCTTTTAGGCATGTTCGCAATAAAATAGCGCATCGTTTGTACGATGCGCTCGTTGTCCATGACATGATGAAAGTCGTCGAAAACGAAGAACCGCTTCCGCTTGCCGCCATACGCGGCCGAGACGTCCTGGCAGACGGCGGCGTTGAGCAGCTCGTATTCCTGCTCGATGTCCGATATGCCGCGAAAGTACTGAACGGATTCCGGTTCCCGCCCCCGCGCCCGCCCGAACAGGCTCTCCAGCAGGTGGGCGTAGAAGATGGACAGCCGCGCGTCTTCCCGTTCAAGCCGGTACCAGTGCAGGCCGGCGCACTGCGCGAGCGCGGCAAGCACCGCGGTGGTTTTGCCGTAACCGGCCGGCGCGACGACGGACACGGCCCTGTGCCGGTCGATAGTAAGGCCCCGGATCCGTTCCGAGACAAGAGCGCCCTCGGGCAGGCGGGGGACCGATATTTTGCTTTTCAGAACCGGGCGTACTTCCATAAAGCGGTCCCGCTTTCCCAACCGACGCGGACGCAGGGGTCTGACGCTTACTCAAAAAGGCGCGTGGGCTTTTTTTTCATTATAATCCTGTTCCGTGATTTTAGAAAGATTTTATTCGCGCATGATAAGCTCCCTTCCGTAAGGAGATCGTGGCGCACGATCTGCTGACGCAGCCATAAAAAACGGGAAATGGAGGAATGTGGCATGTTTGGGATCAACAAGCTAAAGAAAGAAGTCGGCAACGATCCTCAGAAGGGACTGGATTATGCCGAAGAGAAGCTCAACAAGGGTTTCACCGGCTTTGTGACCAAGACTTTTATGGGGAAGGATTTTGTCGGCGGCATGAACGACATGCTGGCCAAGGGCCAGAGCGCCATCGACCTGCAGCGGTCCGGACAGGACGTTGCCCGGCAGGGGCTTGCGGCCGTTGCGGAGGTGCTTAATGTGACGGACACCGGCCAAATGATCAACTACGATCCGGTTGTGGTGCTGCAGCTCAAGGTTACGCCCGAGGTGGAGGCGCCGTTTGAGACGTATGCGCAGATCATCGCTCCAAAGATCGCCGTCCCGCGGGTGGGCGACCGGATCAACATCCGCTACAACCCCGCGAATAAAAGCCAGATCGCGCTCGTTTAGGCGGCGCACGATCGGGGATGCGGCGGCCGTACCGCCCCCACCGGACGGCCGCCATCCCGGCCGGAGGCCGCCGGAGCGGCCCGCGGAAAGGGGGGTGCGTTTTGTGAAACCCGTGTCCAGACGCATCTGCGGTATAATCGCCGCCGTTTTCTGCGCGCTGTTGCCGGCGGCCTGCTCGCCGGCGCGGCAATTTTCCACGCCGGGGTTTACAATCACCGATTACCGCGTGACGGCCGTCGTCTCGGAGGCGAACGTCTACGATATTACCGAGGAAATTCGGGCGGCATTTGAGGAGGGGCGGCAGGGCATCTACCGAACGATCCCCGTCAACACGCCGGTCGTTCGGAAGGCCGCCGACGGCACGCTGACCTCTCGCCGGGTGGGTTCCTGGATTACGGACCTGTCGGTAGACGGATGGAACTATCGCGTCAAGTCCGCTGAAAAGCAGGTTACCATCTACTTTGGGGACGACGATCGGCTGGTCGAGGGAACCCAGACCTATCGGTTCTCCTACAAGCTGCACGTTACGACGGACGGGACGCTCGGCTTTGACGAGGTATATTACAGCATCGCGGGCCCGGACTGGCCGGTTACGGTCGAAAAACTGGATTTTTCCGTCACGCTTCCCAAGGACTTCGACGCGGACCGGCTGGAGTTTTCGGTCGGCTACCGCGGCGATTCCGGATACGAGCCGAACGAGCTTTCCTCCTTTGTGGAAGGAAACCTGGTCCGCGGGTCCACGCGCGAGCTGTACCCATACGAGGCCGTGACCATGCGCGCCGTCCTGCCCGCCGGATATTTTCAGCCGAACGACGTGCGCAAGACGGATTGGACCATTATGGGTTACATGGGGGGCCTGACGCTTGCCGCCTGCACCATATTTCTGCTGTTCGGACGCGTCCGGCGTCCGGCTGTTACAGACGAGTCTTATCCGCCGGACGGCCTGACGCCGGCCGAAATCGGGTATTTTCTCGACGGCGTGGCGGACGCGCGGGATCAGGCTGCGATGCTGCTCTACTGGGCGGACAAGGGGTATCTGTCCCTGCGCGAAACGGAGGACGGGGATTTTGAGCTGAAAAAGCGCGCGGAGATGGGAAATGAGGCCAAACCGTTTGAGCGGCACATGTTTCAGGCCCTGTTTCGCGCGGGGGATACCGTTCTTGCTGCCAAGAGCAAACTCTATGTGACGATGTTCGACGTGCAGCGGATGATCGCCGCGTCGGCGGGAAAGGAATTTTCGCCCCAGACGCAGGAATCGCGCCGCGTGCGGGCGGAGCTGATCTTTCTTGCCTGGCTGCCGCTGGCCGCCACGCTGTCGATGTCGCTCGCCGCGCTCGGAGAGCGTTGGTTTTTTGGCATTCTCATGGGTACGATGAGCGCCACCGTGATGATGGCGCCGCTGCTGGCCTTCATTTTCCTGCTGCGCGACTGGGACAGCCGTAAAAAGCGCTGGCTGAAACTTTTGATCGCGGTGGCCCTGTACGCCGGTTTGAACGTGTTTTACGGGCTTGTCGCCGCGCCCACCTTTCTGGAACCGCTCCGACCCGTTGCGGCGGCGCTGAGCGCCCTTGTGACCGGCACATTTGCGGGCCTCGTGCGAACGCGGACGGAGCGGGGCAATGACCTCATGGACCGGATACTGGGTTTCCGGGATTTTATCATGCGCTCGGAAAGGGACGCGGTCGAAAGGCTGGCCGAGAAGGATCCCGGCTACTGCTACGGCATACTGCCCTACGCCTTTGTATTCGGCGTTTTCAACCGGTGGGCGGAGCGTTTTGCAAGCGCGCTTTACGCGCCGGCCTGGCTTGAAACCGACGGGGAGTTCGCGCCGCAGCGGCTCGTACGCCAGCTCAACAGCGCGATGACCTGTTTCGAGGCCGGTATGATACCGCACTCCACAGGCGGCGGCGGGAGCGGAGAGGAACTTTAGGGCATAGGTTTGGCTATACAACGATGCAACCAGCCCGGCGTGCATCGGGCTGGTTGCATAGATGGGCAATGCCTGAACCCTGAACTTTTCTCCGGGGGTTCCGATTCAGGCGCAGGAAATCACATCTATGGCGCGGAGCGCAAAAACCGAAATCGCAAAAGCCCAGAAAGCCTGGGTTTTTGGGATAAAAAAAGGACTCTCGGAATGTATTATTCCGAGAGTCCTTAGATGGCTGACCCCCTGCGAAGTGATACAATCGCGCGATTTAGAACGGCGGGTGCAATCCGAGCCTGCCGGATACTGTCATAAAGAGAGTCCTGATACCCTTAAAGAAGTCCCATAATGCGACAGTATCCACGGGATTAAGATCTATCAATTATTACGAACCATATCACCACGACCATCAGCCTGTCCGGCAGTTCGGACGGCACCTGCGCCGCCGTCCTTCACCACGATAGCCGGACGAAGAACGAGAGCGGCTCCATGCCATATCCCCGTCCGGACCCGCGGCGCGGCGGCATCGCCGCAAACCGGAGCCGCACGGCGGGTCGGACCGGCGGAAAGCGCCGCAAAAGCGGCTTTGAATCCCATGCCGTTTGTGATAGTATATATTCGCGCGGACAGCCGCGCCGCCGCCGGTCCCGCGCCGGGCCGCAAGACGGAGCGCGCGGGGCTTTTTTACAGTCGAGGATCCGAAAAGAAAGGAACGCTCCATTCATGAAACCCCTTGTGATCATGTCCGACTTCGGACTTGCCGACGGCGCGGTCAGCGCCATGTACGGCGTTGCGTACTCCGTCTGTGAAAAGCTCAACATCACGGACCTTACGCATGAAATTCCGCAGTACAACGTTTGGGAGGCGAGCTACCGCCTCATCCAGACGGTCGGCTACTGGCCGAAGGGTACGGTGTTCGTATCGGTGGTCGATCCGGGCGTGGGCTCCACGCGCCGCAGCATCGCCGCCGAAACCGCCGCCGGGCAGTATATCATCACGCCCGACAACGGTACGCTCACCCACGTGAAAAGCATCTGCGGCATCGCCAATGCGCGGGAGATAGACGAGAGCGTCAACCGCCTGCCGAACTCGGGGGAAAGCTATACCTTCCACGGGCGCGACATCTACGCCTATACCGGCGCGCGCCTTGCAAGCGGGGTCATCGGCTTTTCGGGCGTGGGGCCCGAGGTTGCACCCGGGAGCGTGGTTGAGCTGCCGCTCGCCGAGCCGGTCTTC
>CAZKGE010000005.1:0-5347 GCA_964552065.1 uncultured Oscillospiraceae bacterium
TGCCGGAGCAATTGCCCATGTCGTCGGCTGCGGGCGCGGCGATAAACGCCACGTCGATGTGCGCGCGGCCGGTGGCGAGGTCCGCGGCGCGGCCGCCGTGCGTGCGGAACAGCACCGGTGCTGTAAACGCGCCCGCGGAGATCGCGCTCCCGACGGCGGGGCTGACGTAATCGGTCTCGAGCGCGGCAACGACGCCCGCGCGCACGTGGTCCAGCAGCGGCAGGTGCGCGTCGAACAGCGAGCTGGCGTTGACGGTGAGGTCGCCGATGCCCATTGCCGCAATCGCGTCGAGCACGCGGTTGATCACGCGGTCGCCGTTCCGAAGATGATGGTGGAACGAGACGGTCATGCCGTCCTTTAGACCGACGCGCTCGATCGCTTCAGACAGGGAGGCGGCAAGCTTAATCCTCATCGCGGTACACCCCCAGCAATCGCGCGGTTTCGAGCACGCTTTTTGCGCGCGTCTCGACGGGCGCGTCGATCATCTTCCCGTTGAGCGACACGACGCCCAACCCCAGTGCGCGGCCTTTTTTCAGCGCGGCGACGACCGCCGCGGCGTGCTCAATCTCGGCGGGCGAAGGGCTGAACGCCTCGTTGATCAGCGGCACGTGCCGCGGGGAGACGGCGGCCTTGCCGGTAAAGCCGAGCGCGCGCGCAAACAGCGCGTCGTTCTTTGCGCCTTCGTCGTCGGCCGCGTCGGTGAACGGCGTGTCGAAGCAGGGAACAAGGGCGGCGCGCGCGGCGAGCACGACGCGCGAGCGGCTGCACAGGATCTCGGTCCCGGCCTTCGTGCGCGCGCAGCCGAGGTCGGCGCACAGGTCCTCCGCGCCGAGCAGCACGCCCCGCACGCGCTTTGACGCGGTCAATATTGAAAACGCGTGCTCGACGCCGAGCGCCGTCTCGATAAGCGGCATGAGCGCGACCGAGCCCGCCGGCAGTCCGCAGGCGGCCTCGGCGGCCGCTACCGTTTCGTCGGCGACGGTCACATCCGCCGCGGAATCGACCTTGGGCAGCAGCAAAAACGCGGGGCGGCGCGGCACGATCGCCGCGACGTCGTCGGCAAAGTACGGCGACGAAATCGCGTTGACGCGCACGATCGCATTTTGCCCGGCGAACACGGGCGTGTCCAGCGCGTGCCGGACGAGGCGGCGCGCGGCGTCCTTCTCGTCGGGCGGCACGGCGTCCTCGAGGTCGAGGATCACCGCGTCCGCGCCGAGCGCGTCGGCGTGGATCAGCATGCCGGGGCTGTTGCCGGGCATGAACAGAAGGCTCCTCAGCACGTCCCCGCCTCCTTTGCCGCGCGCAAAATCGCGGTCTCGGTGCGCGCGCGCAGCACGCAGTCGAGCGCGCCGCGGTCGGTGACGCGGACACTGGCGTCGGTCACGGCAAAGCGCGCGAGCGTCTCGCGCACGGCGCGCCCGATCGCCTCCCCGTACCGGTCCAGCACGGGGGATTCGATGAAGATCGTCAGGTCCCGGCCGGGGGAGATCTCGACGAACGCGTCGTTGGATTCCAATGTGCCGGCGACGGCCGCGGAGAGGATCTGCATTTAATCGGCTCCTTCAAAATTCGTCGATTGTATTATACCATGAACGCGGCGCGGCGGCGCGGCAAAGCGCGCTTTTTGCATAAAACCCGCCCAAATACGGCAAATTCGCGGGAATTCCTGCGCCGCGCATTGTTTTTTACGCATCGCCTTGCTACACTTATGCTACGGCAGAACGAAAGGGAATAAATGGATGAACGGAATCCGTCGGCTCCGGTATCTCGGCTACGACCGGGAAACCGTGGAGTCGTGTCTCGAGGCCATGGCCAGGGGGAACCTCAACCTGGCGCGCAAAATGAGCGTTGTGGTATTGGGATTGACGGCGGCGATCTCGCTGTTCTTCCTTCTCGTGGTGCGGAACATTTCAAGGGTCGTGATCATCTGGGGCATATTGGTCCTGTCGCTCGCCGCGTTTTTCTGGAGCGGGCGGCTCCTTAGGCAAAAGACGCTCGACCGCGCGGCGGCAAACCGCCTGATCACAATCTACAGCGTCCTGGTTTTTGCGTGCGCGTGCTACACCGGCACGTTCGGGTCCGGGGGCAATCTCGGCGTGACGGCCGTGTGGCTTTTGATGTTCCTGCTCGTCGTGTTCGACCGGCCGCCGCTCGAGAACGCCGCCGTATTCGTGCCCTGCGCCGCCGCGTTCATCGCGTGCAGCGCGCTGGCAAAGCCCACGGAAAAGACCGCCTACGACGCGCTGCACATCCTGCTCGCGCTGTTTGTGGGGATGATCCTCTCGTACAACAAGGCGCACATGCAGGTGCAGGCGCTCGTGGCGGACCGGCAGCTGCGCGTGGCCAACTACGCGCTCTACCACACGAGCACGACGGACATGCTCACGGGGCTGCCGAACCGCAGGCTGACGATGAATCTGCTCGAGGAGACGATGGGCGAGTGCCGCAAAAAGGGCAGGCCGCTCGCGCTGATGGTGCTGGACGTGGACGGCTTTAAAGGCTACAACGACCGCTACGGCCACCCGCAGGGGGATTGGCTGATGGCGCGGCTCGGCGCTTTGATGAACGGATTTGCCGAGGAGAACGGGATTTTAATCGGCCGCATCGGCGGCGAGGAGTTCATGGCGCTGTGGGCGGAGCCGTCGCAGCAGCGCGCCGAGGAGCTTTGCGAAGCGCTGCGGCGCGCGGTGGAGCAGCTCGGCGAGAAGCACGAGTCGTCGCAGGTCGCGCCCGTCGTGACGGTCAGCGTGGGGCTGTTTTTCGGCGAGCTGCCGCCGGCCGCGCAACCGGAGCGCGCGTACGAGCTGGCCGACCGCGCGCTGTACCGCGCCAAGGAGGCGGGCCGCAACTGCTGCGCGCGCTACGACCCGCTGAAAAACACGACGGCGCTGTTTACGACGGATTCTCAGTCAGCTGAGACGTACAGTGCGGGCAGCGTGTGGCCAGTATAGGCACCTCGCTTTTGCAGTAGGGGCAGGTTTTCGCCGTGGGTTCGGCCGGCGCTGCGCCGCTCTTGCGCAGGCTCTTCAGGCTGTTGAGGCCCTTGATGAGCAGAAACAGCACGAGCGCGACAATCAGGAAGTTGATGATGTTCGTGATGAACGCGCCGTAGCGGATCGGTACGTTGTTGATCGAAACCGCCAGCCCCGAGAAATCACTTTTTAGAAAGATGCCCAGAAACGGCGAGATGATGTCGCCCACGAGCGAGTCGACGATGGTTTTAAACGCCGCGCCGATGATTACGCCGACCGCCATGTCCATCACGCTCCCCTTCTGGATAAAGGTTTTGAATTCGGACAGGAACTTCTTCATTTTCTGACGCCGCCCCCTTGTTTCTTTGTCCAGACTATACCGCCGCCGGGGCGGACATGTCAACCGCGCCGCGCAATTTGCAGTTTCCGGCGGCCGAATCCTGCATTGACACGACCGCGGTCATCCGTGGTATAATGAGCCGTTCCGGGCAGTGCGCTTTGCGGCCCGGAACAACTGCGGCATGGAGGCAACAAAAAATGAAAACGGACGTCGTCATCGTAGGCAGCGGACCCGCGGGAATCTTCACCGCGCTGGAGATGATTCGAAACGGCACGAAAAAGCATATCACGCTCGTCGAGAAGGGCCTGTCCATCGAGCAGCGCCGGTGCCCGAAGAGCGTGACGAAAAAATGCATGAACTGCCGCCCGTACTGTCATATTACGACCGGCTTTTCCGGCGCGGGCGCGTTCAGCGACGGCAAATTATCGCTATCGTGCGAGGTCGGCGGCGACCTGCCCACGCTGGTGGGCGCGGACAAGGCGCAGGACACGATCGATTACGCCGACAAAATCTACCTCGACTTCGGCGCGGACGGCAAGATCGAGGGCGTGAGCAACGCCGCCGAGGTCAAGGAGATCAGAAAGCGCGCGATCCAGGCGGGCCTGAAGCTGATCGACTGCCCGATCCGGCACCTCGGCACCGAGCGCGCGCAGGACATCTACGCGTCGATCGAGCACTACCTGCTCGATAAAGGCGTCGAGATGCTGTTCGCGCACGAGTGCAAGAACCTCATCCTCGAAGGCGACGTCTGCCGCGGCGTGCTCGTCGAGCACGGCGGACAGGAGTTTGAAATATACGCCGGCGTCACCGTCGTCGCCACCGGCCGCCGCGGCGCGGACTGGTTTGAGAAGATCTGCACGGAGCACAACATCTCGCACCTGCCCGGCACCGTCGATATCGGCGTGCGCGTCGAGGTGCGCAACGAGGTGATCGAGACCGTCAACGAGGTGCTCTACGAGTCCAAGCTCGTCGGCTATCCCAAGCCGTTCAAGAACAAGGTGCGTACGTTCTGCCAGAACCCCGGCGGCTTTGTGTCCCAGGAGAATTACGACGAGGACCTCGCCGTCGTCAACGGCCCTGCGTACAAGGACCATAAGTCCGAGAACACGAACCTCGCCATCCTCTGCTCGCACAACTTCAACGAGCCGTTCAACCAGCCCATCGCCTACGCCAAGAAGGTCGGGGAGCTCACCAACATGCTCGGCGCGGGGCATATCCTCGTGCAGCGCTTCGGCGACATCCTCGACGGCAAGCGCACCTGGCAGAAGGAGCTCGACCGCAGCAACCTAAAGCCCACGCTCGTCGACGCCGTCGCCGGCGATATCACCGCCGCGATGCCGTACCGGTCGATGATCAATATTATCAACTTCATCCAGTCGCTCGACCATGTCGTGCCGGGCTTTGCCGCGCCCGAAACGCTGCTGTACTCGCCCGAGCTGAAGTTCTACTCCAACCGTGTCAAGATGGACGAAAACCTCAATACCAACATCCAGAACCTGTTCTGCCTCGGCGATTCGTCCGGCTGGACGCGCGGGCTCATGATGGCCTCCGTCATGGGCGTGCTCATGGGCAGGAAGATCGCGTAGGGTAGGAAAGAATGTGTAAAGGCCGGGGCCGCGAAGCGGCCCCGGCCTTGATTTTGGATTGGGAACGTTGGAGGCTCCGCCTCCAACCCTCCGCCAAAGGGCCGGAGGCCCTTTGGAAACCCCAATTGTTCGGTGCTTCTTCCTTGGGTTTCCAAAGGGGGTTTCCTCCTTTGGCGGGAGTTTGAGGGCGGAGCCCTCAAGAAATAAGTACGGTGCGGGGCAGCGCCCCGCGCCGTTCCCCCGTTTCCGTTCCCCGTTCCCGTACCTCTACGGCAGCAGTATGTCCCACTTGTCCGCGAGCGATTTTAAGTCCGCCTCGAAGATCGCGCGCTGCCGGCCGTAGCTCGAATCGCCAAGCCGTCGCTCAATGGCATTCGGAAGCGTCCACGCGAAAGACTTGCGCTTCATGGTATTGCTCCAAGAGGGTGAAGGGGTCGCCGGTACTGGAA